>DATKHX010000520.1:0-5936 GCA_035510075.1 Allostellaceae bacterium | reverse complement strand
GGCCACACCGAGGCGGCGGTCGATTTCTGCCGGCTCGCCGCCGTCGAGCCGGTGGCGGCGATCTGCGAGCTCGTCAATGATGACGGCTCCGTCATGCGCGGCCCGCAGGTCGCGGCGTTCGCCAAAAAGCACGCTCTACAGCGCATCTCGGTCGCCGATCTGATCGCCTATCGCCAGGCGCGCGAGAAGCTCGTGACGCGCGTCGCCGAGTTCAAGGTCGCAAGCGACATCGGCGAGCTCGCCGGCTATGCCTATGTGACGCCGTTCGACAAGGTGCATCATTACGCCTTTGTCTATGGCAGCGTCGGCGACGGGATCAACGTGCCCACCCGGCTGCATCGCGCCAGCGTCATCGAAGATTTGTTCGGCGGGGCAAAGCCGATCCGAGCCGCGCTCGACCGGTTCAAGGCGGCCGGCCGGGGCGTGCTCGTCTATCTGCGCGACGGCACCTCGGGCGTCCCGACCTCGACCGTCGGCGAGGAGGCAACACCCTCCGAACGCGAGCGCAACGTGCAATGGCGCGAAGTCGGGCTCGGCGCCCAGATCCTGCGCGACCTGCGGATCTCGTCGATCCGGTTGCTGGCGACGCGCTCGCGCACCTATGTCGGGCTCGCCGGTTTCGGCATCGAGATCGCCGAGACCGAGCCGCTGGACGGCGAATAGTTCGGGCGTTTTGAGCCAAGGAGTAGCGATGCGTTCCCCGAGAAGGCTGCACTACGCCTGGATCGTCGCCGGCGTGACGTTTGTCGTCGGGCTGTTGACCGCCGGCGTGCGCGCGGCCCCGGGGGTGTTGATCGTACCACTGGAGCACGAATTCGGCTGGTCCCCGGCGACGATTTCGTTCGCCATCGGGGTCAACCTGCTGCTCTACGGTCTCGTCGGCCCGTTCGCCGCGGCGATGATGGACCGGTTCGGCGTGCGCCGCATAATGGCATTGGCGCTGACGGTGAGTGCTGCGGCGGTCGCGATGTCGCCGGCGATGCGACAGGCATGGCAGCTGGTTGTGCTGTGGGGCGTCGTCGTCGGTCTCGGGACCGGCGTCATCGGCGCCTATATTGCCGCCTACATCGCGGCGCGCTGGTTTCGCCGCCGCCAGGGGCTCGTGGTCGGATTGCTGACCGCCGCCAACGCCGCCGGGCAGCTGGTGTTCCTGCCGAACTTGGCCGAGCTCGTCACCCACTTCGGGTGGCGGGTGATGTCGCTGGTTCTGGCCGCAGTCGTCGTCGTATTCGTCCCGCTCGTAGCCCTTTTGATGCGCGATCGGCCGCGCGACCTGGGCCTGACGCCTTATGGCGCGGAGCACGAGCCGGTGGCCGAAGCGCCGCCGCGGGGGAACCCGTTGACTGCCGCCTTTGGCGCCCTCAAATCCGGCGCCGGCAAGCGCGATTTCTGGTTGATCGCCGGCGGCTACTTTGTTTGCGGCGCCACCACCAACGGGCTGATCGGCACGCATTTGATCCCCGCCTGCGTCGATCACGGGCTCAGCGAGGTCGCCGGCGCGGGCCTGCTCGCCGCGGCCGGGGTTTTCAGCTTTATCGGCGGCACTTTGTCGGGGTGGCTCAGCGACCGCTGGGACAACCGGCTGCTGCTGGCATGGTATTACGGGCTGCGTGGGCTGGCGCTGATGTATCTACCGTTCGCCTTCGGCATGTCGATCTGGGGCCTTCCGTTGTTTGCGGTGTTCTACGGCCTGGACTGGATCGCGAGCGTGCCGCCGACGGTGCGCCTGCTCAACCGCGTCGTCGGCACCGAAAGGACCGGGATCATGGTCGCCTGGATCACCGTGATCCACCAAATGGGCGGCGCCCTGGCGGCCTATCTCGGCGGCGTTTTACGGGGCGCGTTCGGCAGCTACCTCGAGGCGTTCATGCTCGCCGGCCTGTTGCTGATCGGTGCTGCGCTGATGGTCCTCTTTATCGGGGTCGGCGGGCGCGAGCCCGAGCCGGCGGATGCCGCTTTCGCCGCCGAGTAGCCGCCGCACGATTTTCGTCAGCAGCGGGAGCGGGGAGGTCGATGCCGGTTACGGAAAAATTGTTGCCGTGGCTGCCGGTTTTGTTGGTGATCGCCCTGACCGTCCTGGGCCTTGCAGCCGTGGCGGCGCCGGCAGCCGGAAAGGCGGCAAAGCGGCTGAGACTCGGGGCGATTGCGATCATTGGCCTCCTCACGCTGGCGGCGACGATATGGCAGGGATCGGCAGCCGCCGCCCGGATCGCGCGTCTGATGCGGAACGACCGTTCCGAGACCCTGGCGGCGCAGGTCAAAACCCTCGAAGAGCAAGTCGCCCAGCTCAAGGAAAGCACCCGCGTGCGTTCCTTGCCCGCCGACACGGCAACAAAGCTCGCCGATTATCTGCGGCCCTTCGGCCGCCGCAAAATCGTGGTCTCGTGTGCGCCCAACGACATCGAGGCCTATCGCTACGCGACGGATATCGCCAATGTCTTGAAAGCCGCCAATTGGGATGCGCGCGGGCCGGAGGCGACGACGATTTTCGGCGACATCCGAGCGATGGGGATCAATGTCTACGACAATGACGGACGCACCGCCGACACCGCCAAAATCCTGCTCGACGCGCTCACCAAATTCGCCATCCCCTATCAAAGCCGAGTGCCGTCGAGCGAAGCCATGGCCGACAGCGAAGCGGTGGAGCTCTTCATCGGCAGCAAGCCGCAGCAGTCGGCCCTGAGACCTGGGACGGCACATTGATCGACGCCTCTTTCGGAGCCTGACCGGGAGGGAAATGCAACAGACCACCAGTCGACCGTCGGTCCCGCGCAGCGCAGTGCTGTCTGCGGAAAGTTTCGCGGCGAAAACAGAGAGGAATCGGCGCGCTATTCCGCTTTGGCCGGACTTGATCCACGGCTGTCCGGTTGACGGAATTCGATTGTGAGCCCAGGCGCAACTCGCGGAAAAGTCATGCTCAGAGAGGCCGTAGATGACCTGGACGCGCGGGACAAACCCGCGCAAGACGAGGTGAGCTCGTCTATTATGCAAGCATTCCTTGCGGCCACGACTTCTCTCGGACAGCCCTGCGCGCACGCGGAGGCGACGGTGAGATACCGAGGTCGTTTTAATCGATTCGAATAAGAAATTCAGGGAACGTTTCGGGATCGTGAGCGAGGTTTCAGGCCGGGTTGCTCGGACCGATCGCATCGCCCGAACTCCTCCAACCAGCTAGGGTAGCAGCGCCGAAGGTAGTAAACCTTGATTCTCGGCGGAATCCCTTGTGACCTCCTTCATAGGAGGCGCCGAGCGGCACGATTAGATACCCCCTCGCACGCACCGGTTCGGGTGACGAATAGAGGGTGGCGAGACGTGATCATCCGTGAGAAGACAACAGCGGGACAGCCGTTTGTCGATTGTGGCAGCGAGGCTGCGGTTGCCGAATTCATCCGCACCCGCGGCGTGACACGCTGCCCGACGGCGTGTGTCCTGCCGACTCAGGCCTCGGTGGCGCCGCAAGATCGGGCCGCGCTCGCGGAATATGCAGAGTCACGCGACCGGGTGCGCCGGGCGCGCGCCACTCGGCAGAACGGGTTTTTCCTGTTCTCGACTCCCAAGCCGTCGATCTGACGGGTGGGCGTCGACCTGTTCGCGGCCGAGAGCGGCCGGGACCGCATTCCGCTTCAGGGGTTGTTGTTGCCCGGATAGGTGAGGTCCACTCGGCCCTGAACCGGCTGCTGCCCCTGCTGCGGCGGCTGTTGCGACGATTGCGGCGGCGGCTGCTGGCCTTGCTGCTCGGGCGCCTTGGCCGCGGCGATTTCGGCGTCGCGGTGTTGGCGGTAGACGCTGCGCAGCTCGGCGTAATAATCGAGCGAATTTCGTTCCAGATCGTCGAGATCCTTCAGATGCTGCGCGCGCATCTCAACGACACCGGCGCCCCCGGCAGCGACGCTGGCGTAGGTGGCGGGCGGGCCGCCGACAAAAGTCAGCGGGTTCATTGCCATATCGACCACCGTTCCGATCGCGTCGCGCGGATTGGACGGCCCCAACAGCGGCAATTCCACAAACGGCCCCTGCTTGACGCCCCACACCGCCAGCGTCTCGCCGAAATCGGCGCTATGCGGCGGCAGCCCCAGCTTTTTGGCGACATCGACAACCCCGGCGCCCCCGACCGTCGTGTTGACCGCGAGCCGCCGCACCGATTGCCACGCTTTGCCGGCATTGCCTTGCAACAGGTCGTTGACCGCTGTCGCCGGCTCCTTGAGGTTTTGGACGACGTTGTGGACACCCTGCCGCACCGCTTCGGGCACGTGGTCGACATAGGCCTGCGCCACCGGCCGCATGACCTTGTGGTCGACCGCGAGATTGGCCTCGAAGATTTTGCGATTGACCGGCTCGGCCGGATCGTTTTCGCTATCGGCCTCGGCCGACCGGGACGGCACGCTCGGCTTCGCCGCGCAACCGCAGCAGCCGAGGACAACCCCGAGCGCCGCCGCCGCAACGGCGGCCTGCCGGCGCTTGAGGCGATCGATTTTCGATTGCTGCACCATCCCCCCGCCTCACCCGCTTCGATGCGTCCGGGCAATGTCGTAGACCAGCATCGCAGCGGCAATATCTTCGACCGCGATCCCAACGGATTTGAAGATGGTCGTCGATCGAGCGGGGACAGAGGCCGTCCCGGCGAAGATTTCGCCGATCTCGGCATGGATCGCCGCCCTCGACAGAATCACGTCGCCCGATTCCTTCAGCACCGCCGCGCGCGAATCGACGACCAGCACGTTCGCCATTGCGGCATCGTCGAGCTCGCGCCAGGTCGGCCGCGGCGAGCCGACCGCGTTCACATGGGCGCCCGGCTTCAACCACTCGCCCTTCAATATCGGTTCGAGCGCGCTCGTGGCGGTGACGACGACGTCGGCGCCGCGCACCGCATCTTCGGCCGTCATCGCCTCGGCGCCGTGTCGCTCGGCAAAGCGCCGGGCATGCTCCGGCGTGCGGCTCCACACCCGCAGCTCGGCAAAACCGCGCACCTGCCGCAATGCGTCGAGATGCGCCTCGGCCTGCACGCCGCTGCCGAGCAGCGCGAGGACGCGGCTGTCGGGCCGGGCGAGATATTTGGTCGCCGCCGCCGAGACCGCGGCGGTGCGCATCTCGGTGATCAGCCGGCCGTCGATAACCGCCAGCGGCTCGCCTGTGTCGGTGCGGAACAGCAGGATCATCGCATGATGCGTCGGCACACCGGTCCCCGCGTTGCCCGGATAAAAGCTGACGAGCTTTGCCCCCATCGCATTTTCGCCGACCGCCGGCATCACCCCGAGATAGCGGCGACCCTCCTCGATCGTCAGCATCTCGCGGACCGGCTGCACCACGCGCCCGCGCGAAAACGCGATCAGCGCCGCCTCCATCGCCGGGATCAGGCGATCCCAGGTCAGGAAAGGGCGAATGGCGCCCTCGTCGAGATACAGAACCATTGCAACAGCCTCTGCGTCCGATCCAACCCGCGGTTTGGAGCTTTTGTTGACCTCGATCAAGGCATCGCCGCCGCCTTGCGGTCAGCGTCGCGCGCAGCCGTGTCTCGGGGGCGCGGTTGCACGGCGCTGCGGTGGCGCGGCTGTGGCTTCGGGTTTGAGCAAGCATAGGGCGGGCATCATTCGCCCTCGCGGTTGGCGCCGGCGGTCGGTCGCGGCACCGGATGCGGGCGGACACCTGCCAAGGAGGCCACGGCCGCCGGTTGCGCTAGTCGCTACGCGGCGCGGCGGTGGCGGCTCCTGACGCGGGTCTGGGAGGTGTGCTCCTCGTCGAACAGTTCGGCGAGCTTTTCGAGCATGACGCCGCCCAATTGCTCGGCATCGACGATAGTGACGGCGCGGCGGTAATAGCGGGTCACGTCGTGGCCGATGCCGATCGCGGTGAGCTCGATTTCGCCCAGCCGCTCGATGTCGCGGATGACCTCGCGCAGGTGCTTTTCGAGGTAGTTGCCGGGGTTGACCGAGAGCGTC
>DATKHX010000519.1:0-5142 GCA_035510075.1 Allostellaceae bacterium | reverse complement strand
GCAAAGCATGCGTCGCTTCCTTCCGGCACTTTGCTGCGCCTGCTGCGTCGCGGTGGCATTCACCGGGCCGGCGCCTGCCCAATTTTATCGCCCGCCACCGCCGGGCTTTGGGGCGCCGCCCTGCCAAGCAGTAACCGCCGGGCCTTTTAGGGGCGCGGCGCGAGGAGCCGCGGGCGGCGCCTTGTTTGGGGCGATCGGCGGTAATGCCGGACGCGGCGCTGCGATCGGAGCCGCCGTTGGCGGGGTTGCGGGCGCGGCGCGGCGCGGCGCGGCGCGCAACTCGGGGTACTGCCAATAAGATCAGCAAGCCTCGCGCGCGGCTGTTCGACCGATCAGGGATACGGGGGAACGACGATGAAACGGGTCTTGATGGTGTTGCTCGTCTTTTGTTCGGCAGCCCACGCTCAGCAACAACCACCTTCCGCGCCTTCTGCTCCCGTATCCTCCCCCCAGCCGCCGGAGCCGACGGCCGCCGCGCCGCCGCCGTCGAACGCTCGGATCGCACCCCGCCAATGGGACGTGGATCGGGTCCGCTGCTCCGATCTCCTGGGAGCCTCGGATGACGACCGAGCTTCGGCGGCGATGTTTTACTATGGCTACTTGGCAGCCAAGGCTGGGATCCACGTGATCGACGTCAGCCGCATCAGCGACAACATCGCCAAGGTCATGCAAAAATGCGGAGCCAAGCCGAGCCTGACCGTGCCGCAGGCCTTCCGAGAAGCGCTTCGTCCGTCCAAGCATGGCTAGAAACGTCGGACTCCTGCATCGCACTGGATGACTGACGACGATTGCGAGCTGCTGATCGCCGGCGGCGGGCTGAACGGGCTGCTGCTCGGCATCGCCTGCGGCAGCGCCGGGCTCCCCTGCACCGTCGTCGACCGCGAGGACCCGGCGGCGATGCTCGACCGGAGCTTCGACGGGCGCAGCTCGGCGATCGCCTATGGCTCGCAGCAGGTGCTGCAAGTGCTCGGCCTGTGGCCGGCGATCGCGGCCCAGGCAGAGCCGATCCTCGAGATCCGCGTCGCCGACGACAACGCGCCCCTGTTCCTGCATTACGACCACCGCGAGCTCGGCAGCGATGCACCGCTCGGCTGGATCGTCGAGAATCGGGTGTTGCGCCGCGCCCTGATCGCGCATGCGCATTCGTTGCCGAGCCTCGCGTTGCTCGCGCCGCTCGGAGTGGGCTCGGTCGAAAGCTCGCCCGCCGCCGCGACCGCGGCCCTCTCCGACGGGCGGCGGATTGCAGTGCGGCTGGTCGCCGCCGCCGACGGCGCCCAATCGCCGTTGCGCCGCGTCGCCGGCATCCGCACCACGGGCTGGCGCTATCCTCAAGCCGCGATCGTCACGACCGTGCACCACGAGCAGCCGCACGCCGGCATCGCGGTCGAGCATTTTCTGCCGGCGGGCCCGTTCGCGATATTGCCGATGACCGGCAACCGCTCGTCGATCGTGTGGACCGAACGCGAGGAGCTCGCGGCACGGCTAATGAGCCTTTCCGAGCCGGCCTTTGCCGCCGAGCTTTCGGCGCGGTTCGGCGATTTTCTCGGCGCGGTCGAGCCGGTGGCGCCGCGCTGGTCCTATCCGGTCGGGCTGATGCTGGCCGAGCGCTACGTCGACCGCCGCTTGGCGCTGGTTGGCGAGGCGGCGCATGTGATCCACCCGATCGCCGGCCAGGGCCTCAATCTCGGCATCCGCGACGTGGCAGCACTTGCCGAGCTCGTCATCGACGCGCGCCGGCTTGGGCTCGACATCGGCGACGACGCGCTGCTGTGGCGCTATCAGCGGTGGCGGCGGCTCGACGCCCTATTGCTCGCCGCCGTGACCGACGGCCTCAACCGTCTGTTCTCGAATTCCGTCGCCCCGCTGCGCCTTCTGCGCGATTTGGGCCTCGCCGCCGTCGACCGCCTGCCGCCGGTCAAGCGTTTCCTGATGCGCGACGCGATGGGCATCACCGGCGACCTCCCGCGCCTTCTCCGGGGCGAGCCGTTGTAGGGGCTCGCCCTTCGCGCTCTCGACGAGCCGGCGCAGAATGGCGCGGGCCTCCGAGGCGTCCCCAAAGTAAATCGCCGATGTGTGAGCCAGCTCACACGTCGTTGCGCCCCCCGCCGCGATATGAGTGGCAGCGCCGCCGGCTATGGTCGGGAGCGTGCGCGCTATGGAGGGCGCCATGCCAAGAGCAAAGCTACTGACCGAGAGCGTGCCGCGGGTCGAGCTCGACCAGCGGGCGCGCGACGCCCGTCTGCGGCTCGAGCGGGTCGAGCGGCTCCTCGTGCCGCGTCGTGCCATGGCGGCTTCCCTGCTCAGGAGGGTGCTTTTTCGTTTCAGCTTCGGCACCTTTGGCGACCGCTCGCGAGGCAACCGAATCAGGGGGCCGCTGAGCAGCCGGCGGCCTTCCCGCATGCCCCAAACTCACCAAATCTGTCTCGAGATGTGCGGACCGTCCTGTCGCGCGTCCTGACTTGCGGCCCACCAATCCTCCGGCGGGCGAAGATGCAGCAGGGCGGCCGCGGCGCGCGTCGTGGCCCGCGGCCGAGCCGCCGCTAGGGCTTGCGCAGAACGCGCTCGATCTCGTCGGGGGGAACTCCATAGACCTTCGCGACCTGGGCCACGGTCATGCCGTATCTCACCCAGGTGCGGATGCGGGCCAGCTGCGAGGCGGGGATGTCGCCGCTCACCGGCGGCTGGGGGCCCGTGGAGGGAACGACCGCCTCGCGTCGGACCGCCGCCCGCCGTGACGGGACGAGCGGGGCGGGGATCGGTTGCTCGGAGGCCGGTCCGGCCGGCGAAACCGGCGCCGCGGCAGTTGGCGGTTTCGGGGCAAACAACGCCTCGGCTGCCTGGCGCGCCCGATTGCTCCGCTCGCGATCATCAAGGAACGGCTCGCCCGACCTGGTGGCGTGAGGTCCGAGGCGGCGAGGGGGGCGATTTTCGGCCATGGCGTCGCAAATCGTAATCTATCGGCGAACCGAACGCCCACGGAATTATTGAAATTCTTGGCTTCGGCAATCCAGATTGAACAGCGCCTGCAGCCCCTCGACGACAACCGAAGCGAGGACTATCGCCAGTCGACGCGGCTTTGATCGGATGGCCCGCAGCGCGGGCGCGGCGGGGCAAGCGAACACCGTCGCGCTTGCGAGAGGAGCCGGGCACGGCGCACCCCTCAGGTCAGCGGCTTTTCCCGCCTCGCCAAGGTGTCGGCTTCGCGAAAGGGCTCGCGCCGCTGCGTCGGCCTTTGTGGTGCCAGCGTCGGATCCCCTGCGCAATGGCTTATCACGTGTGACGCACTTCACACATGATCGTTTAAGGGCGGTGTAATAGATAGCCTTGCAACGGTCCCGGCCCAATCGCTCCCGTCGACCGCAGCGAGGAGAACTTTTGTGGCGAACTACCCATCAGCCGCTTCGTACCATTTGGGCGTGCACCGGGATATTCCCCGAAAATTCGGAACGTGCCGATCAAGTCGGGTGCTTGGCCGGGCTCCTTTTTTTTCGATTACGATCGCGGTGCTGCTCGTTGCCGCCTGCACGCCTGTCCCCAGAGTGGAATTGACGGCTTACACGACGGCATATTCGGACAATCTCGAAGCAACCAATGGTGTGCTCGACATCGTCGTGCCGTACGAGCGGGTGGTGATGCGCTCCGCCGCCGGAGACACCGCATCGCTCGTCTCGACGACACCACGGGCGGCTGGCGCGCCACCCCCGGCCATCGAAGGGCGGCGAAGCCCGCCCCGGCCGCTGCCGCCGCCCGATCCCAGCCTATTCGCCGATCCGAACTCGGTGCGTCCGGCCCGGCCGCTGCCGCCGCCCGATCCCAGCCTGTTCGGCGATCCGGGTGCCGTGAAATCGATCAAACCGGCACCGCCGCTCGATCCCGCTGCGGCCGCGCCGATGGGAGCCGTGACGACGCTCAGTGGCAGTGGCTGCGGTAGCGGGATTGGCGGGGCCGACCCGTTTTGCTACGAGCTGAGAGACGCGTGGGCGGATATCGGCGACCCGCCGCTCGTCGCCGCCTACCGAAGCCTTTCCAATGTCGTCCTCCGCTTCAACAACCTCTTGGTCGCTTACGCCGACGGTATCAGCGGCACGCTGCTCGAGCAGGACGTGAACAGCCTGTCCGCCGCCGCGGGCAATCTGACGCAACTGGCACCGATTGCCGCGATTAGTGGAGCAGGCGGGTTTGCGGCGGGTTTCAGCGGCGCCGTCAGCGCACTGGCGCCGATTGCCGGCATCGCCGGCCGGATCGCCGACCGCGCCCAGCTCCGCAGCTTCCTGTTGGAAAATTATGAAAACGTCGACAAGGCGATTGCGCTGATGGCGACCGGTTCCGCCGAGCTTTACGCCAACGTGGCGATCGGCACGAACCTGTTTCGCCGCCTGACTGCGCCCGGAGCGGGTCAGTCATTAATCATCCGGCGTCAGGAAATCCGCCGACTGATCGCCAATTGGACGGTTTTGCTGGACGACAATCGGCGATTGCTTCGCGAATTGAGGGCCGCGCTCGCCGCACCCGATGGGCTGGAGACGCGGCTCAACAATCTCGACCCGCCGGTCAAAGCCAGGATTGATACGAGCGTCATAAAAAAGGAAATCGCGACACTGGGAACGCCGATGCTGGCTCCCTGACGCGCGGTCTCAATAAAGCACCTTAAACACGAGCAAACCGGGAGGAAATTATGGAGGACCCATTGACTGACATCAGAGACGAGTTGAAAAAAGCGTCCGATCAACTGTTGGACGAGCGCGACGCTGCCGCCAACGATCCAGCCAAGGTCGCAGTCGCTGAAGCCGAATTCGATCGCATCGCGGTCGTTCTGTCCTCGGTCCAAACCGCCATCAACCAGCAGCTGGCCCTCAACCTGAACGCGGTCGCGACGCGGCTGCAGGACAGTATCGAGGCGCAGCGCGCGATCGGCCTGTCGACCGCGGCGGCGACCCTCGCTGACCTGGTCGAGCGCATTCGCGGTTCTCTCGCGAGCCCCGCCCCGGGGCGAACAGATACCGGAGAGCCGCCGGCACCGCAGGGTCCGGCGCCGCGTGGCGAGCCGCGGCAGGATCCGCCGGCGCCCCAGGAGCAGCCGCCGCAAGGCCCAGGCGGCAGCGGATTGCAGGCCAAGCCCGGCAAGCACCAACTGGTCGTCGA
>DATKHX010000518.1:0-9888 GCA_035510075.1 Allostellaceae bacterium | reverse complement strand
GCATCGACGATGGTACGAAACTCGCGGCCCGCGGGTCGCGTCACAAAAACCGCAAGCGCTATTCCGACCAGCGCGGCGGCGAGGCTCGCGGTCGCGACCAGCCCGAGATGCGCGAAGAACAGATCCAAAAAACTGGCGCGGTCGTAGATAACCGGGGTCGTCCCGGGAAAAGCCCAGCGGAAAAACGGCCGCAGCAAATCCATTCGCAGCAGCAGCACGGCAAACAGCAGCCCGACCAATAAGAGCGGGCTCGCGAGCCAGCCTGAGCGGCGCATCCCGCCTCAGCGCACGAGATCGGCGAGGGTGACGACGCCGACGGTTCGGCCCGCCGCATCGGCGACGGGCAGCCGGTCGGTATGCCGCGCGGTCATTGCCGACAGCGCGTCGCGCAGGCTCGCATCCGGCCGCAATGGCTCGCCGTCGGCGGTCTCGTCGCGGCGCAGGCGGTCGGCGATCCGGCGCACCGACAAAAGCTTCAATCCGAGACCCTGGCGCCCGACGAAATCGCGCACAAAGTCGTTGACCGGATGCTCGAGGAGATCGAGCGGCGTGGCGCGCTGGACGATCCGGCCTTTGTCCATGATCGCGATCGTGGTCGCGAGCCGCAGCGCTTCCTCGATGTCGTGCGTAACGAACACGATCGTCTTCCCGGTCGCGTGGTGGAGGCGCGCGAGCTCGCCTTGCAATGCGTCGCGGGTGATCGGGTCGACCGCCGCAAAAGGCTCGTCCATCAGCAAAAGCTCGGGATCGGCGGCGAGCGCGCGGGCGACGCCGACGCGCTGCTGCTCGCCGCCCGACAACTGATGCGGGTATTTGCCGCGATAGCCGGCGGGATCGAGCCGAAACAATTCGAGCAGCTGATCGACGCGGCCGGCGACGCGCGGCGCTGGCCATTTCAACAGGCGCGGCACCGTGGCGATGTTGTCGGCGACGGTCCAATGCGGAAACAGCCCGGTCGACTGGATCGCGTAGCCGATCCGCCGGCGCAGCAATTCGGGCGGGAGGCTGGTCACGTCCTCGCCGTCGAGGCGGATCGTCCCGCCGTCGGCGATGACCAGACGGTTGATCATCCGCAACGTCGTCGACTTGCCGCAGCCCGAGGAGCCGAGCAGCACGCAGCACTCGCCCGTCGGGATCCCGAGCGACAGGGCATCTACGACGATACGGCCGTCATAGCGCTTGGTGACCCGGTCGAGCTCGATCATTCCGGCGTCGGATTGGGCAGCAGGTCGGAGGCCATGTGCAATACGAAATCGGCGGCGAGCGCCAGCAAGATCGCAGGCAACGCTCCGAGCAGCACGAGATCGAGGGCGTACTGACCGAGCCCCTCGAACACAAACGTGCCGAGCCCGCCGGCGCCGATCAGGGCTGCGACGACCGCGAGCCCGATCGTCTGCACGATCACGATGCGCAGCCCGGCCAGCAACACCGGTAACGCCAGCGGCAATTCCACCCGGCGGAAGATCTGCCTTCGCGTCAGCCCCATGCCCCGCGCTGCGTCGATAATATTCGGGTCGACGCCCGAAATCCCGGTTGCGATGTTGCGCACGATCGGCAGCAGCGCATAGAGCACGAGTGCGATGATTGCCGGCGCCGGGCCGATGCCGCCGACCCCCAGCGCCGCCAATTGCGGCACGGCCGCTGCCAAAGCCGACAACGGCACGATCAATAGTCCGAAGAGCGCGATCGAGGGCACCGTCTGCAACAGGTTGAGGACGCCGAACAGCGGCCCTTGCAGCCGCGGTCTCCTCGCCGCGGCGATCCCGAGCGGAAAGCCGATAACGAGCGCCGGCCCGACCGAACCGGCGACGAGTGCTACGTGACGCGTGAAGGCTGCCGCGAACAGCGCATGACGGGCCGCATATTCGCGGGCGATCGACAGCATGTCGAAAGCCCCGCTCACGGCGAGCGCCGCTACGCCGGCGCCGATCGCGACAACCGCCGCGGCCATCGCCGCCGGCCCGGCCCGCAGGCGCTGCAAGGCGTCGACGACAGCGAGCGCGGCGCAGAAGACGATGACCCAAAACGCGGTCCCGGCTGAAACGCGCGCGGCTGGACCGGCGCTTGCGGCGAGAATATGGGCGGAATGGCCAAGTGCTGCCAAGGTCACCAGCAGCAATACCGCTGCCAACACCGCTGCTGCGGCCGACAGCATCTTTTTTGGCGGCATCAGCGAGCCGGCGAGCAACAGCACGACGGGGGCGGCGATCGCGGCGACCCAGGGTCTGCCGGCCGCTTGCCACAGCGCGATCGGCCTGCCCGACACCAGCCGGTTCGGTGCGATGGATACAAAGCCCGAGGTCAAGGCGCCCACGATCGCCGCTACCGCCAAGACAAATAGAACCTGGTTGCGGATGCCGAACCGGAAGCCGAGGGCCGGCGGCCGTGACGCTGGTTCGGCCGGCGTGGTCACGGCAGAAAATGCCGCGATTTGAGATACCCGGCCGCGACCGCGGCGGCGTCCTCGCCATCGACCGCGATCTTGGCATTGAGCCGCTGCAGCGTCGCCAATGTCAGGCTGTCGAACACCGGATCGAGCAGGTTGGTGAGCTGCGGATACGCGGTCAGCACGGCTTCGCGGACGACCGGCGCCGGGGCGTAGACGATCTGCGCCCCCTTGTCGTCCTCGAGGGCGACGAGGCCGAGGGCGGCGATGGCGCCGTCGGTGCCGTAGGCCATCGCGGCGTTGACCCCCGACATGCCCTCGGCCGCGGCGCGCAAGGTTGCCGAGGTGTTGCCGCCAGACAAGGTCAGCAATTGCCGGTCGCCGAGGCGAAAACCATAGGCGTCTTCAAACGCCGGCAACGCCGACGGACTCTCGACGAACTCGGCCGAGGCGGCGAGATGGACATAGCCGCCCCCGGTCACGTAGCGGGCGAAGTCGGTCATCGTTTCGAGGTGAGCGCGCCGGGCCAGATCCTTGCGCACGGCGATGACCCAGGTGTTGTTGGCCGGCGCCGCCGCGAGCCAGATCAGATGGTTCTTCGCCCGGTCGAGCGTTGCCGCCTCGGCATAGCCGCGCCCCCAGCTCTTCCACACGGGCGCGGTCTCCATGTGGAAAAACAAGGCGCCGTTGCCGGTGTATTCGGGGTAGATGTCGATCTGCCCGGCGAGGATCGCGGCGCGCACGATGTTGGTCGGGCCGAGCTGCAGCCGATCGCGGGTCGCGATGCCGTGTCCCCCGAGCATCGAGAGGATCATGCTGCCGAGCAGCGCCCCTTCGGTGTCGATTTTCGAAGCGACGACGACAGGTGGGGCCGCCGTCGCCGGCGGCAGAACGGAGAGAATGAGCAGACCAGTCGTACAGATCACAAAGGTCGAGAACGACCTCATCTTTTCCCTTGTCTTCCCAGCGAAGGCCGGGACCCATACGTGCCATGGGTACCGGCCTTCGCCGGTATGACAACTTACCGATCGGCTGGGTTTACCGCTATTGAGATCGGAATCGTTTGCGCTGCTGAGCGGACGGCGCGGCGCGCACGTTCGGAAGTCGCTCCCTAAGCCTGCTTCGCCTCGATGATCGAGCGGCGGATCGCTCGGGTGCGGGTGAAGAGCTCCTGCAATTTGTCGCCCTCGCCCCAGCGGATCGCGCGTTGCAAGGCGGTCAAATCCTCGCTAAAGCGCTGCAGCACGTCGAGCACCGCCTCCCGGTTGTTTAGAAATATGTCGCGCCACATCACCGGGTCGGAAGCGGCGATGCGGGTGAAGTCGCGGAAGCCGCTGGCGGAAAAGGCGATGACCTCGGATTTGAGGCTCTCTTCAAGGTTGGTTGCGGTGCCGACGATCGTGTAGGCGATCAAATGCGGCAGATGCGAGGTCATCGCCAGCACCCGGTCATGGTGTGCAGCACTCATCGTGACCACGCGCATGCCGGCCAACTCCCACATCTCCCCTACTTTCGTCACCGCCTCGGGGGCGGTTTCGGGCAGCGGTATCAACACGCACCAGCGGTCGTGGAACAGCTCGGCAAAGCCTGCCGCGGGACCGGAATGCTCGGTGCCGGCGACCGGGTGGCCGGGAACAAAGTGAACGCCGAGCGGCACATGCGGAGCGAGGTCGCGGACCACGACTTCCTTGACCGAGCCGACATCGGTCAGGATGGCGCCCTGCTTCAGCGCCGGAGCGACGCGCCGGCCGATCTCGGCATAGGCCGAAAGCGGGGTCGCGATCACCACGAGGTCGGCGCCGTCAGCAGCTTCCGCCGGGTCGTGCGTGGTTCTGTCGGCGAGCTCGAGCCGCTCGACCGCCGCCAAGGTGTCGGGCCGGCGGGCGCAGGCGACGATCTCGGTACCGGGACAGTCGCGACGCAAGACGCGGGCGAGCGACGAGCCGATCAGCCCGATCCCGATCAGCGCCACCCGGTCGAACAATTTCTGGCTCATGATCCGGCCACCGCGCGCCGTCTCGTCATTCCCACGGAAGTGGGAATCCAGAGGTCCGGCGCTCCAACGGCAGCCCCCTGTTCAGGCCAGGGGCAAGCTCTGGACCCCCGCTTCCGCAGGGGTGACGATATTGTTGAAGAGGGGGAAAACATTTTCATCGCCGGGCCATGAATTCGCCGAGCACAGCGGTCACTTTTTTCATCTCCTCGCCGGTGCCGATCGTGATCCGAAGATGTTGCGGCAGACCGTAGCCGCCCATCTTGCGGGTCAGAATGCCGTGCGCCTGTAAAAAGCCAAAGGCCGCCCCGGCATCGCGGCCGGGTTCGTCGGGAAAGCGCGGCAACACGAAATTTCCGACACTCGGCGTCAAAGCGAGGCCGAGCGCCGCCAACCGCCCCGAGAACCACGGCAGCCACCGGTCGTTGTGGGCGCGGGCGCGGGCGAGCGAAGCCGTGTCCTCGACCGCGGCGACGCCCGCGGCGAGCGCCGGCGTCGAGACGTTGAATGGTCCTCGCACCCGGTTCAGCACGTCGGCGATCGCTGGCGGGCAATAGGCCCAGCCGAGCCGCAGACCGGCGAGCGCGTAGATCTTCGAGAACGTGCGCAGCATCACGACGTTGTCGGCGCGGTCGACCAGCCCGATTCCGGGCTCGTAATCGTTGCGATTGACAAATTCGGCATAAGCGGCGTCGATCGCCAGCACCACCGACGGCGGAATGCCAGCATGCAGCCGCGCCAGCTCCTCGACGCCGAGATAGGTGCCGGTCGGGTTGTTCGGATTGGCGATAAAGACCAGCCGGGTGCGCGCGGTCACGCGCTCCAGCAGCGCATCGACATCGGCGGTCAGGGTGCGCTCGGGCGCGGCGACCGGGGTGGCGCCGACCGACATCGCCCCGATCGAGTAGATCAGAAAGCCGTGGCGGCTGTGCAGCACTTCGTCCCCGGGTCCGGCATAGGAACGCAGCAAGAGCGCGATCAGCTCGTCGGAGCCCGCGCCGCAGACGATCCGCGCCGGGTCGAGGCCGTGCCGCCGACCGATCGCTTCGCGCATTACCTCGGCGCTGCCTTCGGGATAGCGGTGGATCTCGCTGGCGAGCGCTAAATAGGCGGCCATCGCCGTGGGGCTCGGCCCCAGCGCGCTTTCGTTCGAGGCGAGGCGGATCGGGTGCTCGACCCCGGCGATCCGAGCTTCGCCGCCGACATAGGGCGCGAGGTCGAGGATTCCCGGGCGCGGGACCGGGGCTATGGGAAAAGCCATGCGGGGTCAGCCTTTCGCTCTGCCGGGCAAGAGCGCGGCGGGCAGGGGTAGCGCATAACCGCCAAACGGCTGCGACCGATACAGCGGGGCGCCGAGCTGCGTCCTGAAGCCAACGATGCGAGGATCGGAAATCGGCACGAAGCCGTCGATCTCGACCAGGCTCAAATCGCCCTCGGCATGGCTCCATGAGGCGAAAAAGGTGCAGGCGAGCCCGGCGGACGACAGCAGGCGGAGAAATCGCGCCCGGCTGATGTCGGCCGCCGACGCAGCCAAGAAGAGAGTGCGGTCGGCACCGGTCTCCTGCTGTGCGCAATGTCCGATGACGAGTGCGTCGGACCCGTCGCTGCGCGCGTTGCCGCGAGGGCCGAACGGCAGGCGGGCAATCACCCGCGGAAGGTTGTCGTTTTCCGATGCCAACTGGCGCCACCACGGATCGGGGTCGCCGTCCCGCGGCATCGGCAGGACGCCGACCGAGGCCTCGCCTTTGATCACGGCGCGGATCACCTCGCCGGTCGAGCCGCAGCCCGTTATCGGTGCGAGGCTGCCGTAGTGATCGCGGGCGAGATCCCAAAAGCCCGGCACCTTGGCAGGCGCGAAAACGGCAATCGAAAACGGGGTTTCGATCCGCACGGTCGCCGCCAGCATTTCCCGCCAGATCCGCAGCACGGTCGCGACCGGCAGGACGCCGTGATGGCGGGCGGCGAGCCGCCGCAGAATTTGCGCCTCGCGGCCCGGCTGATAAAAAGCGACATTGTCGCCCTTCTTGCTGGCCGCGACCTGCGCCACCACCCCGGCTCGCTCGATCAGCAAATCGTGCATACGGTCGTCGATCTCGTCGATGCGACGGCGCAGATTTACGAGATCGGACGGGGTGGCGCACATGGTCTGCTTCACTGCCGGGGGCTGATACTAGTAAAAGCGCACTCGGCCGAAATCAAAGAAAACGTTGACATGCCTCGCCTCTGCTCACTAGTTAGCGGCCCCGAATCGACGAGCGCAGACCTGACGCCGCGAATGTGGCAGGGTGCGCGACAACCGATTTTTCGTGCAGAGAGCATCCGTGCCGACAGTAGCATTTCGCCCGCGCTCGCGTTCGGATCAGGAATGGCCCGGTTATCGGCTCTTGGTGCGCGACCCGTTGCGGCTCGATTGCGGCATCGATTTCGGCCCGTTCACGATCGCCTACCAGACCTACGGCACGCTCAATGCCGAGCGCTCGAATGCGATCATGGTCTGTCATGCGCTGACCGGCGACCAGTACGCCGCCGACCCGCATCCGATCACCGGCAAGCCCGGCTGGTGGGAGACGCTCGTCGGCCCCGGCGGCGTGCTCGACACCGAGCGCTATTTTCTGATTTGCGCCAATGTGCTCGGCGGCTGCATGGGAACCACCGGGCCGCAGGACATCGACTCGGCGACCGGCGAGCCCTGGGCCTTGTCGTTCCCGGTCATCACCGTGCGCGACATGGTGCGGGCGCAAAAGCGCCTCGTCGAGCACCTCGGCATCGACAGCCTGTTTTGCGTGATCGGCGGCTCGATGGGCGGCATGCAGGTGCTGCAATGGGCTGCGAGCTACCCGGAATGCGTCTTCTCGGCGGTGCCGATCGCCGCCGCGGCGCGCCACTCGGCGCAAAACATCGCGCTTCACGAGGTCGGCCGGCAGGCGATCATAGCCGACCCCGACTGGTGCGGCGGGCGCTATTTGAGCCTTGGCCGCAAGCCGTCGCGCGGGCTCGCCGTCGCCCGCATGGCGGCGCATATTACCTATCTGTCCGAGGCTGCCCTGCACCGGAAATTCGGCCGCAACCTGCAAGACCGCCGCGCCGTCACCTATGGCTTCGACGCGGATTTCCAGGTCGAAAGCTATCTGCGCCACCAGGGCAGCACCTTTGTCGACCGGTTCGACGCCAATTCCTATCTCTACATCACCCGGGCGATGGATTACTTCGATCTCGCGGCCGAGCACGGTGGGTCGTTGCCGGCGGCCTTCACGGGGACTCGCTCTCGATTCTGCGTGATCTCGTTTACCAGCGACTGGCTGTTCCCGACCCCGGAAAGCCGCGAGCTGGTGCATGCGCTGAACGCCGTCGCCGCCAACGTCAGCTTTGTCGAGGTCGCGACTGAAAACGGGCACGATGCATTTTTGCTGCACGAGCCCGAGCTGTTCGAGACCTTGCGCGGATTTCTCGCCGGTTGCGCCGAGCATCGCGGCCTGCCCCGATAGCCGACATGTCGGGGGTCCTGAGCTTGGACCGGGCCGAGGGACAGCCGGCGAGCCCCGCTGCCGCACCCGGCGAGTTGCGGCGCGATCTGCGCCTGATCGCCGAGATGATCGAGCCTGGCGCGCGAATGCTCGACATTGGTTGTGGAGACGGCGCCTTACTCGCCTATCTGGCACGGCACAAGGGGGTCGACGGCCGCGGCATCGAATTGAGCCAGTCGGGCGTCAATGCCTGCGTCGGGCACGGCCTGTCGGTGATTCAGGGCGACGCCGACCGCGACCTCGACGCTTATCCGGCGGCCGCCTTCGACGTCGTCGTGCTGAGCCAGACCCTGCAGGCGACGCGCGAGCCGCGGCGGGTCGTCGAGGCCCTGATCCGAATCGGTCGCCGCGCCATCGTGTCGTTCCCGAATTTCGGGTTTTGGCGTATCCGCCTCCGCCTCTTGATGCGCGGCCAGATGCCGATGTCCGATCTCTTGCCCCATCCCTGGTATGAGACGCCGAACATCCACCTCTGCACGATCCGCGATTTCCTGGCGTTGTGCGACGACATCGGGGTCAGGGTCGAGCGCAGCATCACGCTCGACCGGCATGGCCGGCCCTACGCGTTGGCGCCGCATGGCAGCCTCGCCAATCTGATGGCCGAACAGGGCGTGTTTGTTCTGTCGGGGCGGCCGCGCGGCTGAGTGCCTCAGGTTTAGAGGCCGCCTTGGCGATGCGACAGACCGTGCGTCGCCGGTGCGTAGACGAGGCGCCGGCCCGGCGCGCGGGCGGCAGCCGGTTTGGCGTAGATCTGCTTTGCCGCCTCGATCAGCACAACCCCGGCAAAAGTCGGAAACCAGCGCTTGCCAAGGCGTTCCCAGGCGGGTGCCGAGCGCAGCACCATGCGGTCGCGCGATGGCGGGACGAACAGCGCGGTTTCGGTGCCCACCGGGGTGAAGAGCTCCTCGCGCAACAGATGCGACAGCTGCGACATCGTATAGGGCCGGCCCGAGCCGAACGGGGTTCGGTCGAGCTGCGCCCAGATGCCGCGCCGGTTGGGAGCGACGATCAGCAGTCGGCCACCGCCCGCCAGCACGCGCCAGATTTCCTTCAGCAGCAGCCCGGCCGCCTCGCTTGTCTCGAGCGCATGCACCAGCAGGACCCGGTCGATCGAATAATCGGCAAACGGCAATTCGCCCTCTTCGGCAAGTGCCACGACATTGCCGCCATCGGGCGACCAGCCGAGCACCCCTTGCGAGGCCGGCATCATCGCGACGGTGCGCTCGGTCTCGGCCGAAATCGCCGAGAGGAAGGGTGTGGCATAGCCCATGCCGAGCAATCTGATGCCATGCAGATCGGGCCATATGACGCGGATCGCGCGGCGGATCATGCGGCGGGCGACCTGGCCCAGGCCGGTCTGGTAAAAATCCCGCAGATCGATTACGTCGCTCGGCATAGTGCCATTCTATCATGACGCCGCCGCTACGTTGCCTCGGGCTAATCCGCTGGATTTTCGGGAGATCCGATGCGCCCGGCGCGCCCGACCTCAAGACCAGCAACCGGACCGGCGCTTAGGCGAACCAGCCGCATTGCCGCGGCGTTCGCACTGATCGCCGCCTACAGCATTTCGCCGAGGCCCGATCCCATTGGCCTCGCCATTCTCGGGCAAAGGCCGGCCTATGCACCCTCGGCGATCGGCGACGTGCCGAATTCGATGGCGATCGACCGCTTAATCTGGGTGCCCGGGCTCGACGCCGGGTGGGACCCGCAAGGGCTGGCATTTGCCGAGGGGAAGCTCTTCGTATCGGCTTATCAAAGCCACGGCGCATGGCAATTCCGCGGGCCCTGCCGAGTGTTTCGGATCGATCCCGAAACCGGGAGGGACACCGGCCATATCGATGTCCCGCAGCCCTGCGGCCATGCCGGCGGCCTCGCTTACTCCGATGGCAAGCTCTTCGTGGCCGATACCCGCAGCTTGTTCGAATTCGATCTCGATCGAGCGTTCAGCGCAGCCAAAGCGAATTACCGGGTCTTCCCGCTCGGCC
>DATKHX010000517.1:0-2783 GCA_035510075.1 Allostellaceae bacterium | reverse complement strand
CGCTGGGTCGAGCCGTAGGCGATGACCGCGACCTTACACAGCCCGAGCTGCAAGGCCGCCTGGGCGTGCGCCACATGGAACATGAAGGACGAGCCGCCGAGGATCGTCGTGTCGACAAAGGCGGGCGAGATGCCGAGATATTCGGCGAGATTGAGGCCCGAGGTGCGGCTTTGCGCGGTGGCGCAGATCAGCCCGTCGACATCCTTGAGTGCAAGGCCGCAATCGGCGAGCGCGCGATGAATGCCCTGCGCCATCAGGTCGATCGGGCTCATCTCAGCGGCGACGGCGCCGAGGTCGGATTCGGCGACGCCGACGATCGCGGCCGAGCCGCGCTGCAAGCCGTCCATCACGCGCCCTCCGGCACGAAGACCGGGTAAGCGGGCTCGTCGCCCTGCGGACGATGCACACGAAACCTGACGCGCATGCCGATCCTGACCGCTTCGGGGGCGATGTCCTCGACCCGGCTCATCAGCCGAAAGCCCTCGTCAACGTCGATCAGCGCGACATTGTAGGGCGCGCCGTCGCGCGGATGGGTGACGGTCGTGGCGTAGACCGTGCCGAGCCCGGCGCTGAGCCGCCATTGCAGGAGGTCGCTGCCGGTAAAGGGGCAGATCACGCGGGGGTAGAACACCGCGCGGTTCGCCTCGGGGCTCCACTGGTAGGCGAGCTCGCCCCGGTCGAGATGCTCCTGGTAGACCGCCAGCGGCGATTGCGAGATCCGGTCCATGCTGCGCCTCCCTCAGCAGCGGCGATTGTGTTCGCTCGGAGAGGCTTCGGCAAGCCCGGGTCCGAATCAGGCCAACGAGATCAGAGTCCCGATCAGATCCGCCGGCCACACCAGGCTGACCGGTGCCGAAATCAGCGCCCGGCCGAATGATGGGTCGCCTTGGGCGAAGTTAAATGCCAGATGGTGGCTGAAATGCGCGAGCACGCCGGCCATGTAAAGCCCCGCCGCCAATTTCCAGACCAGCCGACTTTGCCGCGGTTGTTTCACCTTTGTTGCGGCAAAGGAAAAGACGCGGCGTCCGTATTTCGGCAGTCCCGGTGGCCCGATCATAATCTCACCTGGGTATTTACGACGTTGTCGGCTAACATACACTTGTCCCGGTCGCGCCATCCTTGCAAATCGGCGAGGCGTTCCGTTGCAGTAAAGGCATCGCCGCGGTGATGATACTCTGTGTTGTCGGCGCCGTCACCATCCGATGTTGCCGGCCGAGGGTTAATCATTGCGGGGACGGGTCAGTGCCGGCCGCCGGCCAGCCCGGCTGCCGCGGCAAGGGTGAACAGTCCGGCAACGGCGAGCAGCCCGATCGCGAGCAAGGCAAAGGCGCCGGCACCGAGACGGTCGCCGAGCGGCCGTCCGACGACCCCGCCCAGAACAGCGAAAGGCAGCAGGATTGCGGCCGTCAGCCAGCTTTGCGCCGGAACCCCGATCGTCGCGGCGTGCGCCGCCAACGTCACGGTGTAGACGAGTGCGAAAAACGCCAGCAACGTCGCGCGGATGACCCGCGACGCCGCTCCCGCCAGCAAAAGATAGATCAGCACTGGCGGCCCCGCCATGCCGACGAGCGCTGCCGCGACGCCCGAGACGGCACCCGCGGCCAGATCGCGCTTGCGGCTCATCGCGAGCGCGGCCGACGGCCCGATGCCGCCGCGGCGGCGCAGCAGCGCCAGCAGCACGGCAAAGCCGAGCACCGTCGTCCCGGCGACGGACCGCACCACGGTCGGATCGCTGTGGCGGAAAGCGAGGAGACCGAGCGGCAGGCCGGCGACGCTGCCGACCAAGAGGCGCAGCAGCAGCCCCGGCTCGACCTCCCGCCGCAACCCGGGCAGCACCGCGACCGACAGCGCCGTCGCGATGATGATGACCAGGTGCACCGCCCGCGCCGGTGCGACGAACATCAGGTAAAGCGGCGTCGCGACGACGGCAAAGCCAAACCCGCCCGCCGCCTGGAGCAGTGCCGCGCCAAACGTCGTCGCCGCCAGCCCGGCCCAGGCGAGAGCGCTCACGCGGGCCGCGAGAATTCGTCAGGGTGTCTTGTGGACGGCCGCGGCGCGCCGCGGCGGTGGCTCGTCGCGGCGGATCGCGAAGGAGCCGGCGATCGTCTCCACTCGATAGCCGCAGCAGAAGCGGACGACAAAGGCATGGGCAAAGGCGGCGCTTTCGAAATAAAAGGCGATCGCGTCATTGACCACCCCGACGGTCCCGGCCGGCGCCGACGACCAGCCGGCGGCACCGCAGGTCTCGTCGAGCCAGGCCTGCATCAGCGCGAGCTGGCGGCCGAGCCCGTCGGGCGGCACCGCGATCCGCACCCGCACCGGAAACTGCTGCTCCGCCTCGCGCCGGGCCTGCTGTGATGCTCGGGTCACGCCGATCTCTGTTCGTGGTTTGTTTCTAACTAACAGTACATTGGTGTCGACGGGCTTGTCCAGCGGCGCTGCACGGGCGGCCGCATTTTCCGGGGGCGGCGACTTCGGGTCGACCCGGTACCGCCGAGGCTCCGGGGCAGCATTGCACGCGCCGCCGATCGAGCAAAGCCTGCAAGGCTGCCGGTCGTTTGGACCTCCGGGCGCGCGCGGCTTTCAACCGCCGCCGCGATCGCGTAGCCTTGGCACGGCAGACGGACGGAGCGACGGCATGAGCGGCGGCGGCGCGGCGGCAGGGTATCTCGACGAGTTCCGGGCGCGGGGCGAGGCGATCGCCGATGCCTGCACCCGTTGCGGCGCGTGCTTTCGCGCCTGCCCGATGGTCGAGCCCGCCGGGATCGGCGCGGCGGACCCCA
>DATKHX010000516.1:0-2311 GCA_035510075.1 Allostellaceae bacterium | reverse complement strand
GATAATTCCGTTCAAGCGGGACACGGAGAACCCAACGCCTCGCGGGTGACGACCACCTCGCCCGCTGCCGTCAGCCGGACGAGGTTCACGGTCCCCGCCAATTCCGGCGAGCCCGAGTAATAGGCCGGCACCGCGCCGTCGCCGACCCGCATCGGCCGATCCCAATGGCCGAGCGCGAGGTAGTCGGCCGCTGTCGCCGCGATCTCCTCGTCGCCAAAGACCCAGGACGGGCGCAGCGGATTGGCGCGGGTCTCGGGCGGCTCGTAATGACCGTGCCCAATCGCGACCTGCCAGCGGGTCGAGCGCGGCCGTGATCCGCGCAATGGCGGCATGTCGAAATAATCGCGATGCGCACGCCCCCAGATCTCGAGATCGAATTCGGCGAACACCGCCGCTTCGTCATGCGTTACTCCGAGGATCGAAAGGTCCGCGATCTGGGCGTACCCGCCCTTGACATAGATCGAATCCGGCAAGGCAGGGTCGTGATTGCCGGGCAGGATCACGACCGGCATGCCGGCATCCGCGAGCAGCCCGCCGGCACGGTCGATTACCGGCCCGCTCAGCTGATTGGTCTCGAACGTGTCGCCGGCCAACAGCACGACATCGGCGCGCAATGCCCGTGCCGTCGCCAACACGGCGGCAAGCCCGGCCGTGCCGTCGCCCTCATATGCCGCCGCGATCCGCCCCTCGTCGACGTGGATGTCGGAACTGTGGACCAGCCTCACCGCGCCGGCTGTTTGACGGGGCGGCATTATTTCTGCGGCCCGTAAAAAATGACCCACACCGGGAAATCCTTTGAGAAATCTGCGAAGCGGTGCGTCGCGTGCACTGCGGCAAACAGCAGATCGCCGGTCTCGCACGGCGTCAATCGATCTTCGACACGGAACTGCCCGGCGCCCGAGGCGACGATGTACAGCTCGTCGCGGTCGTGCGGCGTCTGCGGGTCATGGCCCTTCGGCGCGTAGAGCCGGACTTCGAGATCGCCGTCGTAAAACGCCTCGGCCGACGGCCGCCCAGGCGGCAACGGCAGCGCCAGTGCGGCGGCCAGTGTAAGCGACAGAGGCGAGTGCTCCATCACCCGACCTCCCGCCGCGCCAGGGCCGCCAGGATCTCGCCCAATACCCCGCCCTCGGCCAAATGATCGAGACCGTCGAGCGCGGGGACGCCCGGCTTCAACCGCGTGTCGGCGATCGCGGCGCCAAGGCGTGTTTCGAGCGGAATGACGCCCGCCCAGCAGTCGAGCGCGTAATCCGCCTCGTCATCGACCGGGGCGCCGGCACGGACTTTCGCCGACACCTCGTCGATCACCATGCTCATCAAGCTCGTCGCCCTCAGCTCCTGCGGCAGGATCAGCCGGATGTGACGGGTGCGCCCGGGGTAGAGGCGCTCGATAAAGCGGTTGAGCGCCGCTGTCTTCACCTCGTCGTCGGCGACGATCGCCGCGGTGCCGAACGCCATCACCGCGCGGTAGTTCAGCGAATGGTGAAACCCCGAGCGCGCGACCACGAGGCCGTCGACATGGCTGACCGTGACGCAGACCGGGATCCCCTCCGCCTGCCTGCGCAGCATCCGGCTCGCCGACGAGCCATGCCAGTAAAGCCGTTCACCCTCGCGCCAGAACAAGGTCGGCGTGACATAGGGCAAGCCGTCGATCACATATCCGACATGGCACAGCAGGGCGGCGTCGAGAATGGCGTAGATCGTCTCTCGATCGTAACGGCCGCGTTCGTGCAGACGCCGAACGCGCGTGCGCGCGGTCGGTATGAAATCGGGCGAGGAGGTGCTGTCGGGCATGCCTGGAGGCTCCGGGAAGATCGGCGGGCCGACACTATCCGGCCAAGCGACCGATTCGAAGCGCCAGTTTTCGGGAGCTGACCCTAAGAGTACGACTCATATTACGATTTGGGGTTGTAGTGACGCCATCGGCCAGAGCATCGGCCAGAGCATCGGCCAGAGCGTCCGAGAATACCTTGCCCAACCGATGGGCAACAAGCACCGACTGCCAAATCCAATATCGCTGTTCGATGGGCAGTCAATGTCGGCAATGGGGGCATAACCGGTCAATTTTGTCGGCCGGAATTGAGCAGCGGTTGTGGATCGAATCGCGCCACCCACACACAACGACCCCTTCAGAGCTGGGCCAGAACCCCAGCCACGAGTACCGCCGGCGCTCGGGGAGGGTTAGGGGCCGCGGCGGGTGAGGTTTTCGTAGGGGGTGCCGTCGCGTTGGGTGTAGAGCGCGGGTTTGCCGTCGGCGGGGGCGGTCATGTCGATGTCGCTGTAATGGGCGGTGTCGCCGGCGGTGCGGGTG
>DATKHX010000515.1:0-5186 GCA_035510075.1 Allostellaceae bacterium | reverse complement strand
GGGGCCGAGGCGGTGGTCTTCGCGCCTGCGGATATGGCCCGCCGTGTTGTAGCCCTCGAGCTCACCGAAATGGCGGGTGAAGGCGATCTGCTCGGCGTCGGTCAATTCCTGCCCGGGAAAGACGAGGACGGCGTATTCGTCCATCCCGGCCTTGATTGCCGCGACCTCCTCGCCATCGAGCGGCCGGCGGCAATCGACACCCTCGACTTCGCCGGCGAAGACCGGGTGCAATGGGCGGATCGATAGCGGCATCGGGAAAGCTCCTATCTTGCTCGGCGTCACTCTACCGCGATGGCGGGGCCCGACATAGATATCGGCATGGCGGTCGCCACCATCGAACTTGCGTCTTTCGACTGGTCGAGCTAGAGCTGATCTGTGCAAGCTAGGAGCATTCTAATGGCAAGCTCAATTTCCGACGTGCCGGCGGCCCCGGCCGAGGCGGTCAGCCCGTCCGGCATCAATCATCTGGTGCTGAATGTCCGCGACATTGACGAGTCGCACAAATTCTGGACCGAGATCGTCGGGTTCAAGCAGGTCGGCGAGCTGCACCCGCGGGCCGATCGGCCGACCCCGCCGAAAATGCGCTTTTACAGCGCCGTCAATGACGGCCAGCTGACCCACCATACGGTCGCCTTGGTCGAAAGCCCGAACCTGCCGCCGCCCGCCGACTGGGTGCTGTCCAACAGCCAGGTCGCGATCAACCACGTGGCGCTGACGATGCCGAGCCGCGAAGCGTGGCAGCGGCAGCTCGCGTTTCTGCAAAGCCGCGGGGTCAAGTTCAACTGGCGCGTCAACCACGGCGTCACCCACAGCGTCTACATCAACGACCCCAACGGCTACGGCGTCGAGTTCCTTTACGAGATGCCGCGTGCTATGTGGGAAAACGACATCGACGCGGGGATCAACTGGCTCGAAAACCTGCCGACCGAGGGTCCCGAGGCGCTGGTCGACCGCACCGACACCCCGAGCTTCGGCGCCAAGGAGCCGGTCGCGGCGAAATAACGACAGACTAACGCGTGGCCGGGCTCGTCCCGGCCACCCTTAATCATCGCGGCGCCGGCTTCGGCGGGCTCATCGTTTGTTCGTCCCGAACGATGGCATCACCTCTTCGGCGACCCACTGGAATTGCTCGAGCATCGTCGCCTGCGGGGTGCCGAGCGGGCTCGACAGACTGATGTGCTCCATGCCGGGGTATTTTTCTTCGAACCCCTTCAGCAATTCGACGAGCTGCTGCGGGGTGCCGGCGAACCACGATCCAAGCCCCATAAAGTGCTCGACAGTCGGCACGCCGGCCGCGTCCCAGCCGCCGCGACGCGCGACCGCCTCGACCTGCGCCGGGCTGAGCCCGGGGACAAAGCCCAAGGGTGCGAACATCTTCACATGCTCTTCGTAGATCGGCTTGATCTCGCGGACCGCCTGCTCGGGGGTGCGGGCGAGGTGGAAATGCAAGCCGAGCTGCAGGTTCTCGCCGAGCTTCAGGTGCTTGCCGGCGCGGGCAGCGGCCTCCTGATAGGCGACGATCGGGCCGCCCTGCATCGTCGCGGCACCGCCGCCGACCGCCCCCTTGATCCCGTGCTTGACCATGAAGTCGAGCCCGCGGGCGCTGGCACTGACGATCGGCTGCCAGCATTCGACCGGCCGGTGGATCGGCCTCGGGACGAGGGTCAGCTCCTTCAGTTCGTAGCCGCGGTAGGGCACATTCGGCGGCAACGTGTAATGGGCGCCCCGGTGCGAGAACGACTCGTTGTCGAACGCCTTGAAGATGATCTCGACACCCTCCTCGAAAACTTCGCGGTTGGCGTTCTGGTCGAGCATGGGGCCGCCGAGGCTCTCGACCTCGCGGGTGTGATAGCCGCGCCCGACCCCGAACACGGTGCGCCCGCCGGTCAGGATGTCGGCGGTGGCGAAATCCTCGGCGAGCCGCAGCGGGTGCCACATCGGGGCGATGTTGAAGCCGCAGCCGATCTTGAGCTGCTTGGTGATGTGTGCCAGATGCACCGCGACCATCAGGATGTTTGGAAGGCACTCGTAGCCTTCGTGCTGGAAATGATGCTCGGCGAGCCACAAGGTCTCGTAGCCGAGCCGATCCATCGTTTTCGCGATCGCCTCGGTTTTTTCAAAGACGCTGGCGAGGTGCTCGTTCGAATAGCGCCGCTCGTTCGCCGGGGTGGCGTCCTGGCCGCGGTCGGGCAGATCGACGTGGCCCGCGTAAACAGTCGTGAATTTGGTGATCATGTTGAGCCCTCCGGATCGGCTGCCGTGTCGATGCGGGAATGCCGCATCCCGCCACGCTGGCCCACTTTCTCATATTTGGACAGCCGGCGTCACGCGCGGCGGACCTGTCCCGCCGCCGGTTGACACCGCTTCGCCAAAATCGGAAAGCTCCCGCTCCCGATGCGGACCCAGCCGCCGGTCGAAACGGGGAGGAACACCGATGAAGCTGACCCGCAGAAGCCTGTTGAGCCGCGCCGGCGGCGGCATCGCGGCGGCTGCTGTCCTGCGCTGGCCGGCTGACGCAGCCGAATTCAACTACAAATGCGGCGGCTCGTTGCCCGACGGCCACCCGATGGCGATCCGCGCGCGCGAGGCGATGAAGCTGATCAAGGACGAGAGCGGCGGCCGGCTCGACATCACGCTCTATACCAACAGCGTGCTCGGCGGCGACACCGCGATGATCTCGCAGACGATCGCCGGCGCTCTCGAAATGTACGTGTTGCCGCTCGACTTGCTGGCCGCGAAGAACCCCGCCTGCGGCATCTTTGGCGTCGGCTACGCGTTTTTGAACTACGACCATTTGTGGCAGGCGATGGACGGCGAGCTCGGCGATCGTCTGCGCGGCATCGCCGAAGGGATCGGCTTTCATGTCGTCCGCAATTGCTACGACCACGGCTTTCGCGAAATCACGACCCGCACCAAGCCGATCAAGACGCCGGCCGATCTCAAGGGCTTCAAGATCCGCCTGCCGGTGGCGCCTTATTACATCTCGCTGTTTCAGCATCTCGGCGCGTCGCCGACGCCGATCAATTTTTCCGAAGTCTACAGCGCCTTGCAGACCGGCGTCGTCGACGGCCAAGAGAACCCGCTGGTGCTGATCGACACGGCGAAGCTCTACGAGGTACAGAAATATTGCAGCCTGACCAACCACACCTGGGCCGGGCTGAATATTTCGTTTAACAAGATGGCATGGAAGCGGCTGCCACCCGACCTGCAACAGCTGGCCGAGAAGCACTTCAACCAAAAGGCGCTGGAGGAGCGAGCCGACTGGCAGGTCATGACCAAAAAGGAAATCGACAATCTGACCGGCAAGGGCATGGTGTTTAATTCGCCCGATCCCAAGCCGTTCCAGGACGCGTTGCGCAAGACCGATTTTTATCCGCAGATGAAAAAGAAATCCGGGGAAGAGACCTGGGCGTTGCTCGAAAAGTACGTCGGCACTTTGACATAAGGTGTGCACGAGCCAGCGATTGCTCGGAGTCCGGCCTTAAAATGGTGTCTAAATGTCGATCCGTTATCGTCGCCCTCGCAGAAGGGGGGTCGAGAGGCTGCCCCTGGCCCGAACAGGGGGCGACCGCCGGGGCGCTGATCCCTGGGTTCCCGCTTTCGCGGGAATGACGTTAGCTATTGATCTTTATCGATGCATTTTCTTGTCGGATCATAGTTTTCGGAAACCTTGAAGTCATGAGAAAATCGAGGGAAACGCCGATGAACCTGTCGCGCCGAAGACTATTGTTCAATGCCGCCATCGCGGCGAGCGGAATGGCGGCTCCCGCCATCCTTCGCTGGCCGGCAAATGCGGCCGAGTTCGTCTACAAATGCGGCACAGCACTCCCCGACGGGCATCCGATGTGCATCCGCGGCCGCGAGGCGATGAAGGCGATCAAAGAACAGAGCAACGGCCGTCTCGACATCACGCTCTACACCAACAGCGTGCTCGGCCAAGACACCGCGATGGTGTCGCAAACGATCGCCGGCGCGCTCGAAATGTATTATTTGCCGATCGACCTCTTGGCGCCCAAGAACCCGGCCTGCGGCGTGTTCGGCGTCGGCTATGCCTTCCTCAATTACGACAATATCTGGAAAGCAATGGACGGCGACCTCGGCAATTACCTGCGCGACATTTCCGGGCAGATCGGCTTTCGCGTCGTCCACAATTGCTACGACCACGGTTTCCGCAACATCACGACCCGCACCAAGCCGATCGAAAAGCCCGAGGATTTGAGGGGGTTCAAGATCCGCCTGCCGGTGGCACCGTATCTGATCGCGCTGTTCCAGCATCTCGGCGCCTCGCCCACGCCGATCAATTTTGGCGAGGTCTACAGCGCGCTGCAAACCGGCGTCGTCGACGGCCAGGAAAACCCGCTGGTGCTGATCGACACCGCCAAGCTTTACGAAGTGCAAAAATATTGCAGCCTGACCCGGCATGTCTGGGCCGGCATCCATGTGTCGTTCGGCAACGCCGCGTGGCGGCGCCTGCCGCCCGACCTGCAGCAGCTCGCCGACAAGGAGTTCAACACCAAGGCGCTGCTCGAGCGCGCCGACTGGCAGGTGATGACCGCGGCGGAACAGAAAAAGCTCGAAGGCAAGGGCATGATCTTCAACAGCCCCGACAAGAAGCCGTTTCAGGACGCGCTGCGCAAAGCCGGGTTCTATGCCGACATGAAGACGAAGTCCGGCGACAAGGCATGGGCCCTGCTCGAGCAGTATGTCGGCGTGCTGTCGTGACCAGCGAGGCGCCCGATCTGCGCCGAGCTGTCGCCGCTCCCGAGGACGTGGCCTGGGCCGGCGTCCGGCGTCTGGCGCTGAAAGTCGATTTTGCGATCGGGACCCTTGCCGAGGCGGTCGGCGCGGCACTGGTGCTGGCCGAGACCTGCATCCTCTTTGCCGGCGTCGTGTCGCGCTACGTCTTCAACAGCCCGCTGATGTGGACCGACGAGCTCGCCAATTTTCTGTTCCTGTGGCTGGCGATGCTGGGTGCGGTTGTCGCGTTCCGCCGCGACGGGCACATGCGGCTCACCACCTTTGTCAACTCGCTGAGCCCCGAGCGGGCGCAATGGCTCGGCACCGTCGGCGCCCTCGTCGTCATCGCCTTCGTGATCGAGATCCTGGTGCCCGCCGCCCAGTATCTTCAAGTCCAGCAGTCGACGGAGCTGATCACCCTGCCGTTGTCGGACGGCTATCGGGTGCTG
>DATKHX010000514.1:0-3502 GCA_035510075.1 Allostellaceae bacterium | reverse complement strand
GGTTGATGCCGGGGCGAGGCTGTGCTGGGATAGGGCCACTGACAGGCGGAGGACGACAAATGACGGTCAAGGTTGGCGACAGGGTGCCGTCGGTAACATTGCGCTATGTGACCCCGGATGGGGTGCAGGCGGTCGGCGCCGACGATTTCTTTCGCGGCAAAAAGGTAGCATTGTTCGCGGTCCCAGGCGCTTTTACGCGGACCTGCTCGCAGCGGCATCTGCCGAGCTACGTGACCCATGCCGAAGAGCTCAAGGCCAAGGGCGTCGACACGATCGCCTGCATCGCGGTCAACGATCAGTTCGTCATGAACGCGTGGGGCAAGGAGCACGGGGCGGGTGACAATATCGTCATGCTCGGCGACGGCAGCGGCGATTTCGCCAAGGCGATGGGGCTCGAGCTCGACCGGGTCAAGGAAGGCATGGGGATGCGCTCGCAGCGCTATTCGATGCTGGTCGAGGACGGCGTCGTCAAGGCGCTCAATGTCGAGCAGCCCGGGGTGTTCGACGTCTCCAGCGCCGAGACGATGCTGAAGGCGCTCTGAGCGATCGATCGCCCCCGACCCGGGTTGCCGCCGCTGCGGTCATCCTGGCGGCTGTTTGCGCCGCGCCCGCCGCCGCGCAGCAATTGGCGCCAGGTGCGGGCCCGCCGGTGCGGCAGCAGCTCGAATTGCAGCCGCCGGCGGCCGATTTCGCCGCTCCGCCGGCCAACCAGCCGCGGCTTTCCGCCCGACCCGATCCCAACGTAGATTGCGCGCCGGCGTGGCCATGCCGGCTGCGGCTCTTCGGGATCATCGAGAAAAACGGCGGCGTCGGGCTCAAAGGCACTGCACTGACTTGGTGATCTCAGCCGAGATTTGTCGCCATGCACGCACAGTCGGGGAGCCGGCTTGACATCCGGCCCGAGGCGAGCGCGAAGATCGGTTCCGGGCAACCAATTTAAGCAAACGCCATGAGCGGGCTCGAACCCATTCCCTATTCCGACGCGCAATTGCGCTCGATCCTCGAACGCGTGCGTACGATCGCGATGGTCGGCGCCTCGCCGAACTGGAACCGGCCCAGCTACTTCGTCATGAAGTATCTGCAAAACAAGGGCTATCGCGTGATCCCGGTCAACCCCGGCATCGCCGGCGAAAGCTTGCTCGGGGAGACGGCCTACGCCTCGCTGCGCGACATCCCCGAACCCGTCGACATGGTCGACATCTTCCGCGCGGCGCGCGAGACACCGGCGATTGTCGACGACGCGATCGCGATCGGCGCCAAGGTGGTATGGATGCAGCTCGGCATCCGCAACGATGAGGCCGCGGCCAAGGCCGAGGCGGCCGGCATCGAGACCGTCATGAACCGCTGTCCCAAGATCGAATTCGGTCGGCTCGGCGGCGAATTGTCGTGGAGCGGGGTCAACAGCGGCATCATCCGAAACCGGCCGCCCGAGCCGCCGCTGGCCCGCCGCGTCAAACAGCGGCCGTCGCCCTCGCACAACATGACCCACGGGTTCGAGACGCGGGCGATCCACGCGGGTGCGGCCCCCGACCCGGTGACCGGGGCGCGCTCGACACCGATATATCAGACCGCGGCCTATGTGTTCGACGACGTGGACCACGCCGCTTCGCTCTTCAACCTGCACAATTTCGGCTACATTTATGCTCGACTGAACAACCCCACCGTGGCGGTGCTCGAAGAGCGGGTCGCCAGCCTCGAAGACGGCCGCGCCGCGGTCGCCGCCGCCTCCGGCCATGCGGCGCAATTCCTGATTTTTTTCACCCTGATGGAGCCAGGCGACGAGTTTCTTGCCTCGCGCAATCTTTACGGCGGCTCGTTGACCCAGTTCGGGCTGTCGTTCAAAAAGCTCGGCTGGAAATGCGACTTTGTCGACCCGGCCGACCCCGAGAATTTTCGCCGCGCGTTGACCGCGCGGACCAAGGCGATCTTTGTCGAGAACCTGGCCAATCCCGGCGGCGTCGTTGTCGATCTCGAAAAGGTCGCGGCGGTGGCACACGACGCCGGCCTCCCTCTGATCGTCGACAACACCCTGGCGACCCCCTACCTGTGCCGGCCGTTCGAATGGGGGGCCGACATCGTCTGCCATTCGACGACCAAGTTTCTCTCCGGCCACGGTCATGCGCTGGGTGGGATCGTGGTCGAATCGGGACGGTTCGACTGGGCGCAGGGCGGCCGCTTCCCGTCCCTGACCGACCCGGAGCCCGCCTATCACGGCCTCAAATTCTTCGAGAATTTTGGCGATTTCGCGTTTACGACCAAGGCGCGGGCGGTGGCGTTGCGCGACTTCGGCCCGACCCTGTCGCCGATGAACGCGTTTCTGACCCTGACCGGCATCGAGACCCTGCATGTGCGCATGGACCGGCATGTCGAAAATGCGCAAAAGGTCGCCGAGTTTCTCGCTGTCCACCCGCGCGTCGCCTGGGTTTCTTATGCCGGGCTTCGGGACAGTCCGTATCATGAGCTCGCGCTGAAATACCTGCCGAAAGGGGCGGGCGCGGTTTTTACCTTTGGCGTCAAAGGCGGTTACGAGGCCGGAACCAGGCTGGTCGAGAACGTGCAGCTGTTCTCGCACCTCGCCAATATCGGCGACACCCGCAGCCTGATCCTACATCCGGCCTCGACTACCCACCGCCAGTTGACCGACGAGCAGCGCCTTGCCGCCGGCGCCGGCCCTGACGTGGTGCGCCTGTCGATCGGTCTCGAGAAATCCGACGATTTGATCCGCGACCTCGACCAAGCCCTCGCCGAACGCTTGGGCTGAGGGTTACCGCACGCTCGGACACCGCCTCGCTGATTGGATCACCCCGAGCGCCGTGCCCCGAAGCCCTAATATCGCCCGTTGTACATGTCTGCATACTGCACTGTTTTTTCGGCTGCGGAAGGACAGGACGCGCAGCTCACCCCTATGCGCGCCGGCGCGCGCGGAGCAAGAGACCGACGACGAAGATCACCGCCACGTCGACCAGGAGGCAGTAAATCAAAAACGTCTCGAACTGAAGTCTGATCAGCCGCCACGCCACGTCAAAGGCGATCAACGACACAGTCAGGAAAACAACGATTGCGATCACGCCCCAGGAAAACCGGCCGTCCTTCCAGATCGAGCGTGTCATCATCATTCGCTGCCGTTGTAGACGATCGTTTCGCCGCCGGTGACATGCTGTCCCGGCTTAACGGAAAAGGTGATGTTCCCTGGCATCTCTAGAACTGTAGTGCTACCGAGCATTATTCGTCCAATCCGCTCGCCCTTTTTCACGTCCTGGCCTCGGGAAACCCAGGTTTTCAGACGACTTGCCCAATAACTGGTGATCATTCGTACCTTGAGGTCTCCGAATTTCGTTTTGAACGAGACTATCTTCTGAACCGGTGCATCTTTACCACGCTCGTAGATATCTTCGGCCGTCTGCTCTTTGTTTTTTGCGGTGCGGACAAGGCGCACACCCTCTTCATCGATTCCGGTGACGGCTCCTGCGGCCGGGGCCCGGATGACATGCACGTCCCAGAA
>DATKHX010000513.1:0-4267 GCA_035510075.1 Allostellaceae bacterium | reverse complement strand
GAGCTCGCCGCGCGTGGCGAGGGCGCGGATGCGGTCGGCGGTCCGGCAGGCGATCGCCTGGATGGTCAGCGACGGGTTGACCCCGCCGACGGTCGGGAACACCGAGCCGTCGCAAATCCACAAATTCGGGATATCCCAGCTGCGGCAATCGGCATTGACGACGCTGTGGCGCGGATCGTCGCCCATGCGCGCGGTGCCGTTCAGGTGGGCGGTATCGTCGTTCTCCTCCCATAGCTCGCGCGCGCCGGCGAGGTCGAGGCATCGCCGCATCGAGCCCATCGCATGGCGGATCAATTTTTTGTCGTTCTCGCCATAGGAAAACGTCACCCGCGCGATCGGCAGCCCAAAGCGGTCCTTTTCCTCGGCAAGGGTCACCCGGTTGTGCTCGCTCGGCATGACTTCGCCGACGATCTTGAGGCCGGCCTGGTGATTGTATTTTTCCATCTCCCGGCGCAGCTTCTCGCCCCACAATTTGCGCGAACCGGCGAGGATGGCCGACCACGCGACCGGCAGCGGCCCCTGGCTCATAAAGCAATAGCCGCCCTCAAAATCCTTACCTTCCTCGCTGTAGTTCCAATGCTCGGTCAACGCCAAGGACGGCGGGCCCTTGTACCAGCGCACCTCCCGTTCCATCGTGCCGTAGACGGCCTGGTTCGCCTGCACCATCAGGTTCTTGCCGACCAGGCCGAAGCTGTTGGCGAGCCCGTCGGGATAGCGGTCATTGGCCGAGTTCAACAGCAATCTCGGGGTTTCGATCGCGTAGCCGGCGACGACGACGTTCTTCGCCTGCTGAAAGCGCCAGCGGCCTTCGCGGCAATAATGCACGCCGGTGACGCGCCCACTGCCGGGATCGGTCTCGATGCGGCCGACCATGGCGAGGTCGCGGATTTCGGCCCCGGCCGCGACCGCGCGCGGGATCCAGGTGACGAGCGCGCTCTGCTTGGCGTTGGTCGAGCAGCCCGACACGCAGAAGCCGCGATAGACGCAGGGATGCGCCCGGCCGCGGGGTGCGGAGATCGTGGCCAGCGGCGTTGGCGCCCAGGCGATGCCCATGGCCTCGGCGCCCATCGCCAAAACCAGCCCTGCGGCATTCACTTCATGCGGCCGGTAGGGGTAGCGCGGGCGCTTTGGCCCCCACGGGTAATTGACCGGGCCGGAGATTTTCAGCGCCTCTTCGACCTCCGCGTAATAGCGCCACATCTCGCGCCAATCGATCGGCCAGTCGGCGCCGTACCCCAATAACGAGCGCGACTTCAACCGATGCGGCCCGAAACGCAGCGACACCATCGCGAAATGAACGGTGCTGCCGCCGACCGACTGACCGCTGTTGTTCGAGCCGAGGGTCAGCGGGTCGGCACCGTCGCAAATGCGCTCGTCGGCCCAATAAAGCTTCTGCTGATGCGTTTCGTCGGAGGCGAAATCCTCGAGCGGCCGCCACCACGGCCCGACATCGAAAGCGACGACCGAAAACCCGTGTTCGGCCAGCCGGCACGCAAGCGTGCCGCCGCCCGCCCCGCTGCCGACGATCGCGAAATCGACCGCCTCGTTCTCCGGGTATTCGCGCATCGGCATCCAGGCGTCGCCCGCGGTCAGCACGTCGGGCGCGCGGCCGCCTTTGCCGCGCGGGACCTGTTGCGGGTCATCCGACACGTGAATTTTCCCGGGCGGCCCGACCCTCGTGGCCTGGCGCGGCCTCGGCCGCCTCCCACGGGTCGCGGCGGTCGAAATTCATCCGCACATAGCCGCGCGGGCTCGCCGGCCCGCCAAAGCCGATCTCGTTCCACGCCGTGGGATGCGCGTAATACGCCATGACGATGTCGGGCAGCAGGCGCTTGGCGAAAAACAGCGCGCTGTCCATGCCTTCCCACTCCGCCCCCGAGAGCCGCCCGTCCTGCGCCGCCTGCAGCAGCGCGTCCTGCTCGGCGCCGTCGAGCGCATCAAAGCCGATGCCGTGCCGGCGGCGGGCCTCAGCGTCGATCGCTGCCAAACCCCGCCGCCAGGCCTCGTGCATCGGCGGCAGACGATAATCGCGGTAGCCGTCCCCGCGATTCTCGAACAGCTTCTCGTCGACCATCGCGGCGATCGGCACCGGCGCCCGGCCGTTGGGCTGCGGGACGATGCGGCTGCAAACCGCCTCGAGCGTCCGCCATTCCCCCTCGAATAGAAAGCGCGGCTCGCGAGGCATTGCCAGCCGCCGGTCGATCACCCGGCGCGTCTGCTCGTTCCAGGAGGGCGTGTGGCGTTTGCCGAGCACATCGTAGCCCGGGTAGCGCGCTGTCATCAATGTTGCTCCTCGATCAGCCGGAGCGCGGCAATCCCCGCTATCGAGAGCGCGGTGAAGGCGGGCGGCGCCGGCAGCGGCGGGCCGTTCAACAGGTTCTGCGACCAGTTGCGCCAGCCGCCCATGCTGCGCTGGATGCCGTAGGCGTGAAACCCCGCGCCGACGAAGCCGATCGCCGTCAGCAGCCGCAACGACCAAAGAGCGGCGACGGGCTGCCTCCTCGACGACGATGCCAGGGCCAACAATCCTGCGGTTACCGGCCCGGCGGTCACCGGGATCAGCATCGCCGGGTTGTGGTAGGCGCCGCGGAAATGGAGGAGTGCGGCCTCCGCCGCGGTCCCGAGAAGCCCGGCTGAAATCAGGCGAGCCAGCCCGACGCCCGAGAGTCCGCCATTGCCGCGGCGCGCGCGGTCGGCGGCCTCCCCCAATAGGCCAGCGAGCGACAATGCCGCCGGCGCGCCAAACGGGGCGGCATAGAACAGATTGAGCCAGCCAAAACCGCCCGGCCGCTTGCCGATATTGTAGAAATGGAACCCCGCCCCGGCGATGCCGGTCGCCATCGCCAAGCGGTTGACGGCATCGCGCGCGGCCGGCAGGTCGGGCCCGCTGCCAGCGGCACCGCGCAGAGCGAGGGTCAGCGTCGAGACCGCGAGCGGCGCCAACATCGCCTTGTTGTGAAACGAGCCGCGATAGTGCTCGACGGCGCTGTCGGCCAAGACCGAAGCGGCCAACAACGCCGATGCCTGGTCGAGCCGGTGCGCGACTTCTGTCGCCGGGCTCGACCGAGGGGTCGAGCCGCTGCCCGCGCCGGAGGGGCCGCGCTCGATCCGCGATCGGGCCACCAGCCCCGCCGCGAGCCCTATCGCTGCGACGGCGGCCGAAGCAATCGCCAATCCGAATTTGGCCACCGGTTGGTGTCCTGGCATTTCCGACCGCTGTTGCTCAGTCCTCGCCGCCGGGCAGGATCGAGGCGAGCACCTCGCGGGCGGTGCCGATGATCACGCTGCGCTCGTTGGGGTCGCCCTTGACCAGGGTTTCGGTAAACGCTTTCGCCTGCTTCAAGGTGATGTGCGGCGGCAGCGGCGGCACTTCGGGGTCGGTTTTGAACTCGACAACGGCCGGGCGGTCGCAGGCGAGCGCCTCTTCCCAGGCCCGGCCGACCTGGTCCGGGTCGTCGACGTAAATCCCCTTCAGCCCGATCAGCTCGGCGAATTTGTGATAGGGGACGTTGGGGATGTCCTGCGAGGCCTCGAATTTGGGGTTGCCCTCCATCACCCGCTGCTCCCAGGTGACCTGGTTCAGGTCCTCGTTGTTGAAGACACCGCAGATCCAGCGCGGGCTCGACCATTGCCGCCAGTATTTCGCGACCGTGATCAGCTCGGCCATGTTGTTCATCTGCATCGCACCGTCGCCGACGAGCGCGATGACCGGGCGGCCGGGATGGGCGAATTTGGCGGCGATCGCATAGGGCACCGCAGCACCCATCGAGGCGAGCCCGCCCGACAGCGAGCACATCATGCCGCGCCGGATCTTGAGGTCGCGCGCATACCAATTGGCGCAGGAGCCGGAATCGCTGGTGATTACCGCCCGCTCCGGCAGGCGCGGCGACAGTTCCCACGCGACCCGCTGCGGGTTGATCGGCTTGGCCGGCTGCATAGCGCGGTCGTCGAGGGTCTTCCACCAGTCGCGGGTCCAGCCCTCGATCCGCTCGCGCCAACGATGGTCGGATTTTTCGCGCAACAGCGGTAGCAGCGCGCGCAGGGTTTCGCCGCTGTCGCCGACGAGGTTGACCTCCATCGGATAGCGCAGGCTCAGCATCCCCGGCTCGAGGTCGATCTGGACGCCGCGCGCCTCACCTTCCTTGGGGAGGAACTCCGAATACGGGAATCCGGAGCCGATCATCAGCAAGGTGTCGCATTCGGTCATCATGTCCCAGCTCGGCTTGGTGCCGAGCAGCCCGATCGAGCCGGTGACCCAGGGCAGCTC
>DATKHX010000512.1:0-5324 GCA_035510075.1 Allostellaceae bacterium | reverse complement strand
GGAGGCGGCTGCCTGCGGCCGGGTGCTTTGCATCCGTTCTTTTCGCGTTTTGCGTTCCTCGGAAAACTCCCTTTCTGCTGTTCGCGAAGCCTGCACCAGCGGCGGGCGGCGCGAGCCTTGCCGCCGGCCTGATCGCGCACCCTCGACGATTGCATGACGCCGTTGCCGGCTCATCCGCCTAATTTGGCGATTTAGACCCTCCAATAGACGATCCGCATCTGATTTTGCATCGTTTCTCGCGCCAACACGATCCTGCGGGTCAAGCGTGAGATGGAGAGAACCCCACACCTTGGAGCTAAAGAACTAAACCTTTTCTCCATCGTTTTTCAATCTAACGATGGATGGTTCGAGGAGCCACGCTCAGGCAATCATCATCAACCTATGATTTAAGAGATCGCTTACCGGGGGAGCGGCTGACGATGACGAGAGCGCAGGGTATCGGATCCTTAGCGGCGATCAGCGGTCTGACCGCCATCATTGCGTTGCAGACGGGCATTCCGGCCGCCAGGGCCGACGAGCTCGCCGATTTGCGCGCCAACCAGCAATTAATGCAGCAGCGTATCGACCAGCTGGCGCAGGCCCAGGCCCAAGCCGGGCCGGGTGCTCCGGGCGGCTTCCCTACCGGCGGCAGCGCACCCACCTCCGGCTACGGCGCCGCGGCGGTCCCCGGCAGCGGGACGACCGCCGGCAGCTTCCCGCGGTCGTTCCTGATCCCCGGCACCGACACCTCGATCCGTGTCGGCGGCTTTGTCGACATCACCGTACTCGATTTCCTGCAGGGCGGCGGCGGCGTCCCCGGCAGCAATTACGGTTCAAATTCCGGCCAGAACGGGAACCTGCAGGTGATCCCGCTCGGCGGCGGGTTTGTCCCCGGCGCTCCCGGCGGCGGTTTCGTCGCGCCGTCGGTCAACCGGGCGCCGACCCGTAACAACGGTGTCCTCGAGTTCAGTCCGCAACAGACCCGGTTCAACGTTGAAACCCGCACCCCGACAGGCTGGGGCGAGGCGCGGACGTTCTTCGAAATGGACTGGGCGGGCTGCGACAATTTCAGCTGCCAAACCCTGGGCCAGGGCGGCGGCAACAGTCTGGTGCCGCGCTTGCGGTATGCCTACGGGACATTGGGCGGATTCCTCGGCGGCCAGGCGATCTCGAACTTCTCCGATGCCGACGCCGACACCGAATCGATGGAGTTCGGCGGCGCCGAGGGGTCGACCGGCGGTATGCGCATCCCGCAGGTGCGCTACACGATTGCCGGCCCGTATGGCAGCGCCTTCTCGGTGTCGGCGGAAAACCCGTACACCACTGTGATAACCCCGGCCGGCGTCCAATCGAGCGACCTGAACTTGTCCGGCATCGGCACCTCGTCCAGCCCGGCGCAGCAACTGCTGGCACTGGGCTCGTTCTGCAACGGCATCGCCTGCACCGGGACCGGGATCAGCACGACGGTCGCGACCCCGGAGGCGAACCCGGCCGTGCAGAAAGCGCCCACCCTGACCGCCGCGTCCTATTGGTCGCAGCCTTGGGGGCATGTCGACTTCGCCGGCGTCCTGCGGTTTTACGATATTGCGGACGGCAAGTTCGTCAGCCAACAGTTCACGGGCTACGGCGGTCATATCGCCGGCGATGTGAAGCCGGGCTGGTGGGGCTACAACAAGGACGATTTCCTGTTCAGCTTTGTCGCGGGCACGGCGATCGGCGACTATGCGAGCGGCGGCGACAAGACCCTGTTCCCGCTGGCGAGCAATTTCACTGTCGCTACCTCGTGCGCGTCACCGACAGCGAGCTGCACCGGCGAGGGCGCGGCGTCGAACATCCTGGTCAAGCCGGTCTTCGCGTTCAGCACAAATGGCGGGTATCAGCACTGGTGGACGCCAACCCTGCGGTCGACCGTCGCCGCCGGCATCGCCCAGCAATCCGTCTCCTCGCAGCTGATCGGGCCGTCGCAGGCGGCAGCGGTCAACAAGCAGCTGTGGAACGCCTTCGTCAACTTGGTGTGGAACCCGGTTGCGTTCATCACCACCGGCGTCGAGTACATGTACGGCCACCGCACCGTCGTCGCCAACCTCAAGGGCAAAGAGAACGTGCTGATCTACAAGTTCCGCGTCGCCTTCTAGCGCTTGGATGCGGACAAAACTGCACTTTGCCATCGCTGGCCGGGCTCGACCCGGCCATCTGCGCTTGACGGTTCGACCTCGCGTGCCGGAGCGGTTCCCGATCGAATAGGCCCGTCCGCGAAAGCGCAGAGCCGGCCGGGAAAATTCGGCCAGCACGATCAGCAGCGGTCAATTGTCATCGTCGTTCCCGCGAAAGCGGGAATCCCAGGAGCGGAGAGGCCGTAGCGGTTGTCGCTGGACCCGCGCCGTCGCGGGGTGACGATAACCCGCTGTAAAAAGGCAGAGTTCATTTCGGGTCAGGCTCTAAAAGCGGTTTTCGATCAGATCGAACCATTTGCCCCGGGTCAGTCATTGCGAGCGAAGCGAAGCAATCTCGGGCGGCTGAGCGTCGGTTGGTCGGGATTGCTTCGTCGCTCCGCTCCTCGCAATGACCCTGCGGCTACTTGATCGGAAACCGCTCCTAAGATCGTCTTGCGCGGGCTTGTCCGGCGTATCCACGTCTTCTGTTCGGGTGCCCGAAGACGTGGGTGCCCACGGATCAAGTCCGTGGGCAGAAGGCCCACGGGGCAAGCCCGGCCAAGACGAGACGAGAGAGCTGATTTCACCCATTTTCCCTGGCTCGAAATTTTCCCCGGACGGCCCTGAGCTCGATCTTTAACGCCGAGGCTCTTCGGCAATCGGCAGCGCCTGGCCGGAAGCGCTCGGCAATGACGGGCCCGCCGTCGCGAGCGAAGCCTCGAGGTGGAGGCGAACCTCGGCGGTTAATGGGTCGCAAGCTGACACGGCACCGCCTTGAAATCAGGGCGAGAATCAAACTGGACACGAATCGGCGGACGCTGAGCCGGGCTTAATGACCGCTGCTCCGTCTTGGTGCGTATTTTTGGTCTACATACTCTCCATCGTTCGCTGCGGTTCTTTCAGTTTAAAGTTGTAACCGAGCTCTCAATTCTGAGGCGTCGCAAAAGTATAGCAGCGCAACGATGCTCGCCAAGTGCGTGTTCAATCCTTTTGGATATGAATATCCCGCTTAATCAATCAACCAGTCGAATTCTACCCGCAAGACGGATAGCAAGCGTTTCCGCCGATCACCAAAATCAACCCGTCGTTTAGTAACTGAGAGCGGCGGGGGCGTGATGAGCAGAAAGCGGTTTCTCGATAGCCTGGCGGCGATCGGCGGTTTGACCGCCATGATCGCGCTGCACACGGGTGTTCCCGCCGCCAAAGCCGACGAGCTGGCGGATTTGCGCGCTAACCAGCAGGCTCTGCAGCAGCGCATCGACCAGTTGGCTGCGGCTGTTAACAACAAGCCGGAGCAGCAGGCGGCGGTGTTGGGCGGCCCGGTGGTGGCGGGGGCGCCGTCAATCGCCGGCAGCTTCCCGCGTTCGTTTCTGATCCCGGGAACCAACACCTCGATCGCGATCAGCGGCTATGTCAAATACGACGCGACAGAATGGTTTCAGGGCGGCAGCCCTGGATACGGCTCGGGAGGGAGCGATATTTATGGCCTCGCATCCCTTGCCAGCGCGCCGCTTAATCTGAAGGGCCCGACGGGGTCAATCACTGCGGCCCCGGCCTTTAATCCGGCGAAGCGGCAATACTGGGTGTTCAAAAACACCGCCTCCGAGGCGCGGCTGCGCTTCGAGACCCGCACCCCGACTGATATTGGCCAGGTAACGACGGTCATCGAGTTGGACAATCAAGGCTGCACCGTAGACACGGGCATTTGCGGCGATCTGAACAACGGCACCTTTACCCAGCTGACCCGGCTGCGCCTGGGATATGCCACTGTCGGTGGGTTTCTTGCCGGTCAAGCCTTTATCCCGGTCAACGACAACGACGCGCACCCCGAACTCTTTGATTTCAGCGGCGATGCCGGATATTTCGGTTTCTCGCGCGCGCCCTGGATCGGGTACACGTGGCAATTGCCCTATGGCACCAGTTTCCAAGTAGCGGCGGTCACGCCCGCCGTTATTGCGGCGACGCCGATCGGCGGGCTTGAGGATAGCTGCAACCCCACGCTCCCCGTTACCCCTTCGCCCGGCGTCTCCAATTGCCCCGGGGCGACAGCCGGCGTTGTTGGGGGGACCGCCACAGGATGGGCCATCAACCCGCTCAAATCGACCATGCCCGACGCCAACTTTGTCCTCCGGGCGGAACAGCCCTGGGGACACGTCCAAGCCGGATTTGTGCTGCAGCGGGAGAGTTTGGTGGACGGCAGATTCCTCAATCAGAATTTCATCGGTTATGGCGGCGGCCTGAGCGGCAATTGGCGGCCCAACTGGTTCGGGTTTAGCAGCAAGGACAATTTCGGGTTCAACTCTTTCGGCGGCGAGGGCCTCGGACATTATGGCAACCCCTCGGGCGGCGGTGAGCCGGGGACCTCGAATGGGATGCAGACCAATTTCGGCCTGGTCGGCACGGCCTGCAACCTGAGCACCGGTGTCGGCTGCTACGGCAATGCCGCGGCGGGCACGACCGGAAACAGCCTGGCAAATGCGGCGCTGGTGAGCACCAGCATGATCCCGCAACGTGGCGTCGAATTCAATTATCAGCATTGGTGGACCCCGAACCTGCGCTCGACTATTTCCGGGGGCTGGCAGAATAATGAATATAATCTTAACCTCCTCGGGCGAAACGCTGCCACGCTCAATTACAACAGATTTTTGACCACCGCGCACGTCAATATCATCTGGAGCCCGGTCTCGTTTATCGATACCGGATTTGAATACTTCTTTGGCGAGCGGCAGACAGTGCTCAACCAGCGGGGCCAGATAAACCTCCTCGACTATTCCTTCAAGGTGAAGTTCTGACGTCGCCTTACGCCCCGATCGGTTCGCCGCCGCGCAGACCCAATCGTGACGCGAAGAGTTGAACCAAGCTCCGCTAAATAAGGTCGGGTGTAACGCTGTGGACCGCGCCCGGTCGACCTCAGGCCAACGTCTCACAAACCTCGGCCGAGGCGACCGCTGCGGTTCACTCATGCTTCGATTTCCACCATGACCGCCGGTTCGTGGCGCAACTATGGCCGGTGGACAGTTTGTCCGCGACGAGCGCCAGTCTCGCTGATGCTGGCGATCACATCAGCTCTTGGGTCAACGCGATGATGCTTGGGCAACGGAGGGAGATCGAGCACTATCGGAAAGCCCCGATCCCGCCCCTTCGCTTGCATAAAATGGGCTGCGCGCGACTGCTGGGCCGCCGACATCGTTC
>DATKHX010000511.1:0-4537 GCA_035510075.1 Allostellaceae bacterium | reverse complement strand
GCAAAGCCATGAGGCCGGCTATCGTCACGGCGTCGTCTACGCCGCCTCGCGGGGCATGCTGGTCGATCGCATCCTGGCCTTGCGCCGCGCCAACATCTTCGAGCCGCACCGCTATCGCCACATCATCGGCCCGATCCGGGTGGGTTCGATCGCGGACGGGATCGCCGAGGTTCGTTCGCACTTCATCGCCGTCCGGATCATGCATGACGGCGAAATGAGCCTGTTCGCGGCCGGCCGCTATCTCGACCGCATCGCCGTCGCGGCCCAGCCCTACCGCTTTGTCGAGCGCCTCGTTATCCTCGACAGCGAAAAAATCGACACGCTGTTGGTCATCCCGCTCTAGCAGATCGGCGGCAGCGGTTGCCCGGACGACGCCGGTTTTCTTCAACCCGCTTTGCGGCGGCGCCAGAAAAAGCAGAGCGCGAGCAGCCCGGCGGCGAGGCTGGCGAGCGAGCGCGGCTCGGGGATCGCCGCCGGCAGCTCCTCCGACAGTGTTATCAATACGCCGCCCTCCGAGAAGCTGCCCGGCACCGTGGTCACGGTCGAAACTGCGCTGCCGAAAGGCGGAGGAAAGCCGACATACGATAGGATCTGATCATTAATATCGAAGTTATTCACGCCCGCCGACACCGGCGTCGCAAATGTGCCGACCGAGTCGGGTCCAAATAACGGTACCTGCGGCGTGAAACCTAGGGTATTGCCGTCGATGAAGGCTTGGTAGACGTCACCGCCGAATTTACCGACCGACGGCTGCACCTTCACAATCAAGGTGCCGTCGAACGGGGCGGTGAAGGTGTAGGGGCCGCCAATCCCGCCGACCGCGCCGAGCGGGCCAAGTCCGGTGCTTCCGGTAGGAGCGGGGTTCGCGGTCGATGCGTTTTTGGAGAAAGTCCCGATCAGCGTCGCCGCGCCGGCCCCGCCCGAAACAAGGCTCATCAGCGCCGCGCCCGGCAGAAGGTACTTGTGCATGCGGACCCTCGGGTAAGGTTAACGACGCACCAATAACAGTCGTCTTACCCTGCGGTCAACCTTTAAGCCCTTGCGTCACCGTCAAAATCGCGTCCATTCTCAGGGCGAATTCGGCCCAGACATCCTCCGCAACGGCAACCCTTCGGGCTGGCGGCCGGCGTCTCCCGGTCACCGCCGGCGAAAACGCTTGCCGTGGCCGACCAGGCCCTCGCGCGTCAGATGGACGCCTTTCGCGTCGTCCGCGACGACGTGTCCGATGACCCGGGCAGGCCGGCCGTGGCGTTCGAGGATCGCCAGGAGTTGAGCGCAATCGCGCTCGGCGGCGAGCACGCAGAAACCGACCCCCATATTGTAGATCGCGAACATTTCCGCCTCGTCGACCTCGCCGTATTGCTGGATCAGCCGGAAGATCGGCGGAACCGGCGGCAGGTTATCGATCTCGAACCCGACCTTGGCGGCGACCCGCGGCAGGTTCAGAAGGCCGTCGCCGGTGATGTTGACTAACGCCTTCACCATCGGGACATGGCTTATGATGTCGAGCAATTCCGGCACATAGATCAGGGTCGGGCGCAACAGCTCCTCCCCGAGAGGCACGCTGAGCTCGGGGAAGACATGGTCGATCGGAAATCGGTCCTCCCTGAAAAAGACGCGTCGAGCTAAGGTCAAACCGTTGCTGTGGATGCCGCTGCTGCCGATGCCGATGACGACATCGCCGGCCGTCAAGTCGCGACCGACGATGACATGGTCCAGCGCTACGAGTCCGACCGCCATCCCGACCAGGTCGAAGCCGGTCACCACGTCCTTCAGCTGGGCGATTTCGCCGCCCGAAATCGAAATTCCCGCCTGCCGCGCACCTTCGGCGAGCCCGATCGCAAGGGCGCCCAGCATCTCGGCATCGGCGGCGCCAACCGCGATATAGTCGATCATCGACAGAGGCCGGGCGCCGACGCAGATCAAATCGTTGACGTTCATCGCGACGCAATCGATGCCGATCGTGTCGTATTTCTTCATCGTGTCGGCAATGATCGACTTCGACCCGACCCCGTCGGTGCAGAGCGCCAGCCCAACCCCGCCGCCGATGTCGATCACATTGGCGAAATACCCGATGTCGAGCGCCACCCCACCCAGCTGCCCCGCCGCCGGCCAGGTTCCCCTGATTGCGGCGATGATCTTGCCGAGGCCGACTTCGGCGGCGCCGATGTCGACACCCGCCGATTTGTAGAGATCCTCTCGCGTGGCCATCCCGATGCCCGATCCGCGATCTCGTCTGACCTCGGCGGCGATCACGCCTCGGCAAAGGCGATGTCGACGCGTCCGAGTGGTCCGAAATCGGCGGTGATCTTGGTTCCGTGCCGGGTGAACACCATGCCGGTCCAAGAGCCGGTCGTGACGAACATCCCGGCTTTGGCGCCGCCGCGCGTGCGCGTCAGATTGGCAAAATCGACGAGGGCCGCCACCGGGTCCCGCGCGACACCCATCGCGCTGTCCGCAAGAGGCTTGACGTCCTCGGTGACCCGCATCTCGGTGCGGACGAGATCGAGCGCCTCCCAGTTCGGCACCGCGGCACCCCAGACGAGCCCGCCATTCGAGAAATTGTCGGCGAGGATCGACGCGCGGCCAAGCGATCGAAAATCGGTATAGCGCGAGTCGACGATCTCGATCGCCGGGTGCAGGGTAGCGCCGGCGGTGACCTCGGCCGCCTCATAGGGCGCCGCGCGCGACGGCAGGTCACGGCCGAGGCGGAACGCGATTTCGCCCTCGATGCCGATCAGGCGCAGTTCGCCGGCGGTATAGGCGGCCGGGCTCGGCCGGATCATTCGCGCAAAGATCGGCGCGCAGAAGGCCGCGGTCGTGGGCGAGGCGGCGCCGACCTTCCAGCCGCCGATTGTTTCGCCGAGCCGCCGGGCGACCGCGTCTTGTATCTGGTAGGCATCGGCGTCCGATTGCGGCCGGCATTCCGCCGGCAGTTCGGCGATCGGTTTTCCGCCACGCGCGGCGCACAACAGCCGGGCGGCTTCCTCGGCGCGGTCGACAAGCATGACGTTCGTCCTCCTGACGTCGAAAGCGCTAAGGGGCGGCGAGGTATTCGAGAGCGGCGGCAATACCGCCGACGCGGTGCGGGATGCCGGCGCGGTGCAGCCCCATCTCGACCCCGCTCAAGGTGCCGCACAGCATCAGATCGTTGAACCAGCCCAAATGGCCGATGCGGAAGATCTTGCCCTTCAGCCGGCCGAGCCCGGTGCCGAGCGACATGTCGAAACCGTCGAGGATGATCTCGCGCAGCCGATCGGCGTCGTAGCCGTCGGGGATGAGCACCGCGGTCAGCGAGTTCGAGTGCTCGCGCGGGTCGGCGCACAAGACCTCGAGCCCCCAGCCGGCGACCGCGCGCCGGGTCGCCTCGGCGTGACGGGCGTGGCGGCGGAAGACCGCCTCGAGCCCCTCCTCGTCGAGGAGCATGTGCAATGCTTCGCGCAGCCCGAACAGCAGGTTGGTCGCCGGCGTATAGGGGAAAAACCCGGTCTGCGCGGTCTCGCGCATCGCCTGCCAATCCCAATAAGAGCGCGGAAGCTTGGCGGTTTCGGCCGCGGCCTGCGCCTTTTTCGAGACCGCGTTAAAGCCGAGGCCCGGAGGCAGCATCAACCCCTTTTGCGAGCCGGCGACGGTCACATCGACCCGCCATTCGTCGTGACGATAGTCGATCGAGCCCAAGGACGAGATCGTGTCGACCATGAACAACGCCGGATGCCCGGCACGGTCGATCGCGGCACGGATCTCGGGAATACGGCTCGCCACCCCGGTCGAGGTTTCGTTGTGGACGACGCAGACTGCCTTGACCTGGCGGCCGCGGTCGGCGGTGAGCTTTTCCTCGACCAAGGCCGGATCGACCCCATGCCGCCAATCGCCGGGCACGAACTCGACTTCGATCCCGAGCCGCCCGGCCATCGCCCGCCACAAGCTCGCGAAATGGCCGGTCTCGAACATCAACACTCGATCGCCCGGCGACAAGGTATTCGATAACGCCGCCTCCCACGCCCCGGTGCCGGAAGACGGATAGACGAGAACCGTCTCCTCGGTCTGGAAGACGCGCTTCATGCCGGCGACGACGTCCTTTGCCAGCTCGGCGAAATCCGGCCCGCGGTGGTCGATCGTCGGCATCGCGATCGCCTGCAGCACCCGGTCCGGAACATTGGTCGGCCCAGGGATCTGCAGAAAATGCCGGCCGCTGCGCGCCGCCGGGGCGTTTGTCTTCATCGGCAACAGCTCCAGTCCGAAGCGGCCAGTGTGACGGCGAAGCCGGTCGATAACAAGGCCGCTGGCGACGTTCGGTAGGCTCCATCCCTATGGTCGGGCCTTCGGATTTGCTCACTCCCCGTTGGCAGCAGCGGGACTGATGCCGGCACCGAGCTCGTGCGCTGTTTCGCCAGGGCGGCGCCGCTCGACACGGCCACCGCCCTTCGGTCGGCGGTCCTGAACTTTGAACTCGGCAACTGTCTAGGCAGGATTCGGGAGCGTCGGGGGCGCGGTCACTTCATCTCGGTCATCACCAAGACGCTGAGCCCGCCGACCA
>DATKHX010000510.1:0-9867 GCA_035510075.1 Allostellaceae bacterium | reverse complement strand
GCTGACGAACGGCTCGAATTCGCGGAAATTTTCTTCGAAGCGGTGGGTCAGCTCGCGCGCGGTGTCGTCATAGGCGCGCTTGTCGGACCAGGTGCCGCGCGGATCGAGCACTTCTTTCGGCACCTCGGGGCAGCTTTCCGGGACCAGCAGCCCGAAATTCGGCTCCGGCCGCACCGGCGCACCCGCGAGCTTGCCGTCGAGGGCGGCGCGCAGCAACGCCCGCGTGTGGGCGATCGGCATGCGCTTGCCCACACCATAGGTGCCGCCCGACCAGCCGGTATTGACCAGCCAGCACTGCGAGCCGTGCCGCTTGATGCGCTCGCCGAGCAGTTCGGCATAGGCCGAGGGGTGGCGCGGCATGAACGGCGCCCCAAAGCAAGTCGAAAACGTCGCCTCCGGCGCGTTGCCGAGCCCTTTTTCGGTGCCGGCGACCCGTGCGGTGTAGCCCGACAGGAAATGGTACATCGCCTGCTCGGCGGTCAATTTGGCGATCGGCGGCATGACCCCGAACGCGTCCGCGGTCAGCATCACCACATTCGCGGGGTGCGGGCCGAGCCCTTTCGGGTCGGCGTTCGGGATGAAATCGATCGGATAGCAGGCGCGGGTGTTTTCGGTCAGGCTGTCGTCGTCGACATCGGGCAGCCGCGTCGCCGGATCGATCACGACGTTTTCGAGCACGGTGCCGAACCGGCCGATCGTCGCGTAAATTTCGGGCTCGGCGGTCGGCGACAGGTTGATGACCTTGGCGTAGCAACCGCCTTCGAAATTGAAGACGCCGTTGTCGCTCCAGCCGTGCTCGTCGTCGCCGATCAAGGTGCGGGAGTTGTCCGCCGACAAGGTCGTCTTGCCGGTGCCGGACAACCCGAAAAAGATCGCCGCGTCGCCTTTCGGCCCGACATTGGCTGAGGCGTGCATCGGCAACACGCCCCGCGCCGGCAACACGAAGTTCAGATAGCCGAAGACCGATTTCTTGATCTCGCCCGCATATTGGGTGCCGCCGATCAACACCAGCCCACGCGCGAAGTTGACGAAGATAAAGACGTCGGAGTTGATCCCGTCGGTTTCGGCGAGCGCGTGGAAGCCGGGCGCGTGCAGGATCGTAAAGGCCGGCTCGAACCCGGCCAGCTCATCCACAGGCGGGCGGATGAACATGTTGCGCGAAAACAGGCTGTGCCAGGCGCTGTCGGTCACGACGCGCACCGGCAAGCGATAGGTCGGGTCGGCGCCGGCATAAAGATCCTGCACGAACAGCTCGCGCCCCTGGAGATAGGCCAGCATGCGCTGGTGCAGGCTGTCGAAGCGCTCGGGCGAGACCGGCTGGTTGATCTTGCCCCACCACACCGTGTCTTTGGTGCCGGGCTCCTCGACGATGTACTTGTCGCGCGGCGTGCGGCCGGTAAACGCGCCGGTGTTGACCGAAAAGCTGCCGCCGGCGACGACCTCGCCTTCATGGCGGCGCACCGCGTGCTCGTAAAGCACGGGCATCGCCAAATTCCAATGCTCGGTCCCGAGGTGGCGCATGCCCTGGCGGTCGAGCCCGAAGCGGCTCCTGGTCGCTGTCATCGGATCGCCCTCTTCATCTGACGTTTCCTCCGGCAAGGGCGCCGCTCGCCGAGACGACCAGCCGCAGCGCCGTTTGACTGGCGCTACCACAGGAGGGCGAGACTGTCAAAGTTCGCGCAACGCAGGCGCTATCGCCGGGCTGTCTCAGCGAGCTGGGCGATAGCGGCGCGCGCCGCATCGGGCGTCGCTGCTGGGGCGGGAAAATCGACCCGTGCGGTCTCGCCGTCACGACGCAAATCGACCCCTTCGGGATCGATGCCGGTCATCACCCAACCGGCGCCCGGGCGGTCGAGCAATTTTCGCGCGCACAGGTCGACGATAGCTGCGTGCTCCCGGTTCATCTGCGTCACGATCTCGGTTTCCGCGGAGGCTAGCGCACCGAGATCGCCGGGGAAGATCAGGTCGGCGCCCGCGATCCATTCGATGCGGCCGAACCCGGCGACGAGATGGCCGCGCTCGACGGCGAGCCGGTAGAGGTGGAAATCGGCAAAGCCGGCGTAGAGCGCGCTCGACGGGTGATGCGCGGCAAAACGCGCGAGGAGGCGGGGATCGGCTGCCACCTCGACCCGCCCGACCAAGCTCAGCCGCGGCCCGTCGAGCCGGTCGACATGGCCCTCGGTGCCGTCGAACAGCAAGGAGACGCGCGGGTCGAAGGCGATGTTGCGGCTGTGCTGGGCGAGGTCGGACAACAGCAGCAGCGGGCTCGCATCGAGGTCGGCGGCCACCAGCACCAGCGAGGCATAGGGTGCGCCGCGCAGGCTCGTCGCGAGTGCCGCGCGCTCGCAGCCTCGCATCAGACGGCGCCCGAGCCCCGCCGCATCGCCGCTCGATTCTCGATCGCTCATTGCCCAAATCAGCGTCAGCGTCGCGGCGGCGTCAAGTCCAGCCTCAATCGCGAGCGGGGACAGCCGGCCAATTTGGCGCGGTATTATATAACGTGGATCGTCTGGGTTGGCCGTTGCCGGCAAATCGCCATATTTGATAGCGACAGCATCCGCTCTGGGCCCGTGCCGGCTTGCTGCAAGTTAAGTGGGGGTGCAACAAGTGGCGAACACTATCGCTCTCGTCGACGACGACCGCAACATCCTGACCTCGGTGTCGATCGCGCTCGAGGCGGAAGGATTTTCGGTGCGCTGCTATAGCGACGGGGCGGAGGCGCTCAAAGCCATGAGCGCCCAGCCGGTCGACCTCGCCGTACTCGACATCAAAATGCCGCGCATGGACGGCATGGAGCTGCTCGAGCAATTGCGCCGGCTGAGCCATATCCCCGTCATTTTCCTGACCTCGAAGGACGACGAGGTCGACGAATTGCTCGGCCTGCGGATGGGGGCCGACGACTATATCAAAAAGCCGTTTTCGCAGCGGCTGCTGATCGAGCGCATCCGCGCCCTGATCCGCCGCGGCGAGCTGGCTCGCGAGCGCAACGACCCGCAAGGCGAGCCGGTCGTCGTGCGCGGGCGGCTCGTCCTCGACCCGGCACGGCACCTGTGCACCTGGGGCAATCAGCACGTCGAGTTGACCGTGACCGAGTTTCTGATCCTGAAATCGTTGGCCCACCGTCCCGGCCACGTCAAAAGCCGCGACCAGCTGATGGACGCGGCTTATGGTGAGCACATCTACGTCGACGACCGCACGATCGACAGCCATATCAAACGGCTGCGCAAAAAGTTCAAGGCGGTCGACAGCGATTTCGCGCAGATCGAAACCCTCTATGGCGTTGGATACCGGTACCGCGACAGATGAACCGGCCGGCATCCCGGCGGTATCCCCGGCTCCGACGCTCCTAGACGCTCCCAGCGCGCCTGGGGAGCACGCCGAGCTCACGCCGCGGGAGAGTCTGCGGCTCGCCCGCCGCCAGCGCCGGGCCCGGCGCCGGCTGTTCTCGCCGCTGACCTGGCGCATCCTTGCGGTCAACGTGTTGGCGCTGGCGCTGCTCGGCGGTGGGTTTTTGTACCTCGGCAAATACGAGGCGAGCCTGATCGGCCAGCAGATCGAGTCGCTGAGGACACAGGGGGAAGTCTTTGCTGCGGCACTGGGCGAGGGTGCCGTGCTGGATTCGGCAGATGAAGGCGAGGTGCTGCTGCCCGACCTCGCCCGTCAGATGATGCGCCGTCTGGTGGCGCCGACCAAGACGAGGGCGCGCCTGTTCGATATCAAAGGCGAGATCATCGCCGACAGCCGGGTGTTGCGCGGGCCGGGCGGCGCTATCCAGGTGTTCGACCTGCCGCCCCCCGACACGGAAAGCCAAGTCGTGAAGGTCGCTGAAAAGATCTACGACTGGGTCGTCGAGATGCTGCCGCGGCGCGAGCGCTACCCGGTCTATCGCGAAAGCTTTACGCCGCGCGCCTCGGATTATATCGAAGTCCGGCACGCGCTGAACGGCGAGATCGGTAAAAAGGTCAGGAGCGATCCGTTGACCGGCGACCTGATGCTCAGCGTCGCGATCCCGGTTCAGCGCTACAAGCAGGTGCTGGGCGCGCTGATGCTGTCGACCAACAGCGAAGAGATCAAGGAGGAGGTGCGCACCGTTCGTCTCGAATTGCTGCGCATCTTCGGCGTGGCCCTGCTCGTCACGGTGCTGTTGTCGGTGTATCTCGCCGGCACGATCGCGCGGCCGATCCGCCGCCTCGCCGCCGCTGCCGAGCGCAGCCGCGGCCGCCGTGCCCGGGTCGAGATCCCGGATTTCACCGGCCGCGGCGACGAGATCGGCGACCTCTCCGGCTCGTTGCGCGAGATGACCGACGCGCTATGGCAGCGAATGAGCGCTATCGAGCGCTTTGCCGCCGACGTTGCCCACGAGATCAAGAACCCGCTGAGTTCGCTGAAGAGTGCCGTCGAGACCGCGGTGCGGATCGAAGACCCGGCGAACCAAAGGCGGTTGATGGCGATCATTCTCGACGATGTCGAGCGGCTCGACCGCCTGATCACCGACATTTCCGACGCATCGCGCCTTGATGCCGAGCTGAGCCGCCTCGAATTGGCGCCGGTCGACGTCGCGGCGATGCTGCAGGCGCTCGTCGATGTGCATGAGGCGACGCGCAGCGCGGACGCGGCGCGGCTCGTCCTCGACTTGCCTGAACGCAGCCGCGGGCTGACCGTGCCGGGGATCGAGACCCGGCTGTCGCAGGTGTTTTTCAACCTCACCGCCAATGCCGCGTCGTTCAGCCCGCCCGACGGCGAGATCCGGCTGACTGCGCGCCATGACGCACGCGCAATTCTGGTCAGCGTCGAGGACAACGGCCCCGGCATTCCGGACGACAAGCTGACGGCGATTTTCGACCGCTTTTACACCGAGCGTCCCGTCGGCGAAAAATTCGGGACGCATTCCGGCCTCGGGCTGTCGATCTCAAAGCAGATCGTCGAGGCGCATCGCGGCATGATCTGGGCGGAAAACCGCAAGACCGCCAGTGGCGCTGTTATCGGCGCCCGCTTTTGCATCCGCCTGCCGGCCCTATTGTGAGCGAGACGCTGTTGGTTCACGCCACCGCGGTGGCGATCGAGGGCGAGGCCATTCTGCTGCGCGGCCCGTCGGGATCGGGTAAATCGGACCTGGCGCTGCGCCTGATCGATGGCGGCGCTCAGCTGGTCGCCGACGACCAGACCTTGCTGCGGCGAACCGGGGGCCGGGTGCTGGCGAGCGCGCCGCCGGCCATCGCCGGTTTGCTGGAGGTTCGCGGCGTCGGTGTCGTCAAGGTCGAGGCGGCCGACGGGGTGCCGCTGGTTCTGATCGCCGACCTCGTCCTTTCGGACGATATCGAGCGCCTGCCCGAACGGCGGTTCGCGACGCTCCTTGGACTTTCGGTTCCGGTGATCGAGCTTGCGCCCTTCGAAGCCTCGGCCGCGGCAAAGCTGCGCCTCCTCCGACGCGCGTTGGCGGGCGGGCCATTGCCCGCTATAATCGGGGCATGAGCACCGAAGGTGGTCAGGAATCTTCCGATCAACGCAAAACGGCGCCGTGTGCTCGCGTCCTGCTGGTGACGGGGATGTCGGGGGCCGGGCGGTCGACGGCGCTCAAGATCCTCGAAGACATGGGTTATGAGAGTTTCGACAATCTGCCGGCATCGCTGATCCCGGCGCTGGTCGAAAGCACCGCCGCCGACCGCCCGTCGATCGCGGTCGGCGCCGACACGCGCACTCGCGGCTTTGCTGCCGCGACGATGCTGGACAACCTCGCCAACGCCGTCGGCCGCCACGGGCGCGAGCTGCGGGTGCTGTTTGTCGATTGTGATGACGAGCGGCTCGAACGGCGCTATACCGAGACGCGACGACCCCATCCCCTGGCTGGAGACCGCCCGATCATGGACGGCATCCGCCGCGAGCGCCAAGTGGTCTTCCCCCTGCGCGACCACGCGGATCTGGTGATCGACACTTCCGCCTTGACCACTACCGACCTGAAACGGCTGCTGACCGGGCACTTTGCGCTCGATGCCAAGGGCTTGCGCGTTTTTGTCACATCCTTCGCCTATCGCCACGGCGTCCCGCGCGACGCCGATTTGGTGTTCGACGTGCGCTTTCTCGAAAACCCGCATTATGTCGACGAGCTGCGCCGGCTGACCGGTTGCGACCTGGCCGTGGCGGCTCATATTGAAAGGGACGCGGATTTCGCCCGGTTTTTCGACAGCCTGTGGCGCCTGGTGCGCCCGCTGTTGCCGCGTTACGAAACGAGCGGCAAGACCTACCTGACGATCGCGATCGGCTGCACCGGCGGCCGCCATCGTTCGGTCTATGTCGCCGAGCGGCTCGCGGCCCGGTTGCGCGAGGCCGGATGGCGAAGCGAGCTGGCCCACCGCGATCTGCCGCTGCCCGCCGCCGGAGCGCCGGTTCCGGCCGGCGCGGTTGCCGCCGCGGGCTGAGCCGCAGCCGTCCCAGCAGAGGAAACCGATGATCGGCATGGTATTGGTGACCCATGGGCGGCTCGCGGCGGAATTCGTCGCCGCGCTCGAGCACGTCGTCGGCGCGCAGACCCAGATCGCCGCCGTATGCATCGGTCCCGACGACGATATGGAGCAGCGCCGCCAGGAGATCCTGCGGCGCATCACCGAGGTCGACAGCGGCGAGGGTGCCGTTCTGCTGACCGACATGTTCGGCGGCACGCCGTCCAATCTGGCGATCTCGGTCATGGACCGCGCCAAGATCGAGGTCATCGCCGGGGTCAACCTGCCGATGCTGATCAAGCTCGCGAGCCTGCGGCAAAGCGAGAGCCTGGAGCGCACCGTGCTCGGGGCGCAGGAGGCCGGCCGCAAATACATCAATGTCGCCTCGCAGTTGCTGACCGACGCCCGGCGATGAGCGATGGCCAACCCGAGATCGCGGGCGCGACGTCGGTAGTCGTTCGCCGTATCGCGACGATCTGCAACCAGCGCGGCCTGCATGCCCGCGCTTCGGCTCGTTTCGTCAAGATGGCGGCGCAGTTCGACGCCGACGTACGGGTGCGCAAAAACGGCACCGAGGTCTCGGGCCGTTCGATCATGGGGCTGATGATGCTGGCGGCGGCACCCGGCACGATCGTCGAGCTCTCCGCCAGCGGGCCGCAGGCCGAGGCGGCGGTGGGCGCGCTCGCCGACCTGATCGAATGCAAATTCAATGAGGATTGACGAGGCGGCCGACCTGACCGAAGCGACGGTGACCGCCGGGCAGGCGACGGAGCAGCGCTTGTCCGGGCTCGGCGTGTCGCCCGGCATCGCCATCGGACCCGCTTATCGGGTCGAAAGCGGCGACCTCCAGGTCCACGAGAGCCACATTCCCGAGACCGAGATTGAGACTGAGCGTGCGCGCTTCGGCGAGGCGGTGGAGGCATCGCTGAAGCAGCTGCGCAAGCTGAAGGCAAAGACCTCGGGACTCCCGGAATCCGCCGCCGAGGAGATCGGCTATCTGCTCGATGCGCATGTCGCGATGCTGTCGAACTCGCGCCTGGTGCGCGGTGCGGGCGAGCGCATCGGCAGGCAGCGCCTCAATGCCGAACGTGCGGTCGAGCTCGAGATCGACGAGATCGCCCGCAGCTTTGCCGCGATGCGCGACCCCTATCTCGCGGCCCGCGCCGAAGACATCCGGGTCGTCGGCACGCGGCTGATCCGCAACCTGATCAAGCAGCCCTATGTCGCCTATTCGGGGGTCCCCGAGGGAGCGGTCATCCTCGCCGACGAGCTGACCCCGGCCGACACCGCATTGATGGACCCGCAGCGCATCGCCGGCTTTGCGACGCGGTTCGGCGGCGCCGACAGCCACACCGCGATCGTCGCCCGGGCGCTCGGCCTGCCCGCGGTCTTGGCGGTGCCCGATCTGGTCGGGCATGCCCGCTCGGAAGCGACTGTCGTCATCGACGGCGGCGAGGGCGTCGTCGTCATCGACCCGTCGCCCGAAACCATCGCCGATTACGAGGCGCGACGCGACGCGCTGACTCGCGAGCGGCGCTATCTGACGCGGCTGCGCCGGCTGCCGGCGGTGACCCGCGACGCGGTCGAGATCACCCTCGAAGCCAATCTCGAATTGCCGATCGAGATCGAGCAGGCGACCGCCAACGGTGCGATGGGCCTCGGCCTCGTGCGCTCCGAGTTCCTCTACATGAACCGCGACGACCTGCCGGGCGAGGACGAGCAGTACGCGGTGTTCTCGGCCCTGGTGCGCGGCATGGGCGGCAAGCCCGTGACCGTGCGCACCTTCGACCTCGGCGGCGACAAGCTCGCCCGCTCGATGACCACTCATTATGTGCCGTCCGACAACCCGGCGCTCGGCCTGCGCGCGATCCGCCTGTCATTGCAGGACCGCCGCCTCTTGGACCCGCAGCTCGCGGCGATGCTGCGCGCCGCCGCCGAAGGGCCGCTGCGCATCCTGTTGCCGATGATCTCGAACGCCGGCGAGATCCGCCGGGTGCGCGAGGCGATGGAGCAGGTCGTCCGCCGATTGCGCCGCCGCGGCGTTCCGTTGCCAAAGCCGCTGCCGCCGCTCGGCGCGATGATCGAGGTGCCGGGTGCAGCGCTGGCTGCCGACTCGCTCGCCGCCGAGGCCGATTTCTTTGCGATCGGCACCAACGACTTGATCCAGTACACGTTGGCGATCGACCGCAGCGACGAGCAGGTGGCGCATCTCTACAACCCGTTGCACCCGGCGGTGCTGCGGCTGATCCAGTTCACGGTCGAGGCCGCCTTGCGCCGCGGCATGCCGATCAGCGTGTGCGGCGAGATGGCTGGCGAGCAACGCTTTACGGCACTGCTGCTCGGGCTCGGCTTGCGCAATCTGTCGATGGCGCCTCGCAGCATCCCGCGCATCAAGCAGCGCATCCGCGGGCTCGACATGGTCGCCGCCACCCGCCGCGCGCGGGCGATCATGGACCAGTCCGACACCGGCCGCATCGCGGCATTGCTCGACGACTTCAACGCCGTCGCCTGGCCGCATTAACTGCTCCCGCCGATTAAACCCGGGTCTGCGGGCTGAGGAGGACTGCTCTTAAGTGCCTCGGGGAAAAAAGTAGTTCGGGTGGTCAAGGTAATTTACAGTATGTACCGGCGTTATCTCCAATTCGACAGAAATTGCCTCGCAGCGTCTGTGAAATTCTCGATGTTACTATTGTTCAATCGGATGCCTCTCACTTTATTGAGGACAGGTTTATAAATTTCGTGTGTCAACTGCTCTAATCCGCGTTGTTCGGCGACGCGATCTGTGCGGTAAAATATTTTGAAGATAAGGTCGGGATATTTACGGAAGTGTTCTGCCTGCCGCCGGAAAAGATCGATTGTTCGACCACTCCTCACGATTGTACCCTGAGCGGTTTCCAACAGATACACGCCACCCTTTGCTACGGTCGCGTCAGCAACTCCCGCTGCGACCGCGTCGCCCTCGAGCTCCAAGGGGACGAGAGGTGTCTGAGTGCCTTCCGTTCCGACTTCAGCCAGGCCGATCGGAATTAGCCCCGCCGCGAAGGTAACTGCCCCAGCTATATTGCCGGCAGCGCTTGCGATTGCGGCTGACGGATTTCCCCCGCCGACACCAGCGGTGCCAGTCCCGCCGAGAGTTGGTCCGGGACACGAGCTGCCGTTACTGTTTGATGAAAACTCATCGGTGTTTGAGACGTATCCTTGCAGCGGGCCGTCTACGGGCTGGCCGTTGAGAAGCAGATTGAGCCCGGTAGGGTCGGAGCCACTGGTCGGATTTGCCCCGACATACGCATACCGATTGAGCCCGCCGCCGAGGCCGATCGGGTCGCTTTCGATGTAGCGGCCGGTCGACGGGTCGTAGTCGCGGTAGCCGTTGTGGTTGAGGCCGGTTTCCTTGTCGTAGTACTGGCCGGGGAAGCGAAGGTTGTAGGCG
>DATKHX010000509.1:0-2381 GCA_035510075.1 Allostellaceae bacterium | reverse complement strand
CGTGGCCGCGCGCGTCGACCGGGTAAACCAGAGTATTGACGGCTGGCGGTGGCGCCGGTTCGGCCTCGGTTGCACGACTCGCGACGGTCTCGGGCTTGGCTCTATCCGGCCGCGGCAACCAATGGCCGCCATCCATTATTGCGACGCAGACGAGCGCAAGGCCGCACCACAGCAACACCCGGCGAAGTGCCCAGCCAATCATGCCGCCGCCTCGACCAAAACCGGCCGCAATGTGGGGGAAAACGCCTAATCTTTCTTTAAGCGAGGGTCCGAGTTTGCGATTAATCCGCTGCCGGCGCGGCGTCGGGATAGCCGTCGGCGCGCCAACGCCGCTCGCCGATGCGGCGCAAATCCGCGTCGGGCGGCCACACCTCCCAGCCCGGCCGTGACGAGCGCGCGAACATTTCGAGATAAGGCCCTTCGCACAGCGCTTCGATACGCTCGTAGGCTTCCTCGGGTTTGCGGCTGTGCTCGCGGCGCGGCGAGACGATCAGCTTGCGCACGTCCGTTCGGCGTCGTTTGGGATGACCGCGGGTTGCGAGCAGACAGAGTTCCGGGTTGGCGCGCGTCCAAAAGCCGAGCCCCGCAAAAAAGCTGGCATCGGTGTAGATCGGTCCCGCCATGCGCTTGTTCAGCTTGGCCCAATAAAAACCGACGGTCTTGTAGGTGAAGCCCCAGGTGCGGATCACGTCGAATGCTGTCGGCAACAGCGGGTCGGTTGTCCACAGCAGCAGCACGCAGTCGTCCGCCGCCCAATCCGCCACCGGCAATGCCTTGATGTCGCCGAGCGACATGCAGTCGTAATACGCCTCGGCGTTACGCCCCTTGCCCTTGCGCGAATAGGTCGCGAACGTCCAGGGCGGGTCGGCATAGATCAATCGATAGTGGGCAGGCTGAGGCGACGCGCTCATCGCTCCCCCTTGCGCGCTTTCCTCCCGCATGCTCGCCGCCGGCGTGAGCCGGGTCAACCGCGATACATTTGGGGGTCAGCGCTCCTCGTCGCCCTCGTCGGGGCCTTCGTCGGTTTCGATGCGGTAATTGCCTTTGAGCCAGCGGCCGAGATCGATCTGGGCACAGCGCACCGAGCAGAACGGCCGGTGCCGTTGGCTCGCGGGCTTGCCGCAGATCGGACAGGGGCGAGCAGGCAGGATCGGCGAATCGTCCATGATTTGCCGATATAATTACAAAGGCCCGATTTGAAACCGGTCTCGGCCGAGGCTCACATCCGTGGCGATCGCGATGGCACGGCCAAGGCGCTGTTCGATGGCGCACACCCCGCCTACAGCTTCACCGGCGAGTGCGGCGGCGACATCGGGGGCGACGGTCAGACGCCAGGCTTGCCCGGGTTGCGCCTGCGCCTCGCGCCGCAATGCGCGCAGCGCCTCGTGCGCGATCGTGACCGCGGTTTTGACGAACGCGCCGCCTCTGGCCGGTTCGAGCAATGCTTCGGCGAGCGGGCGGGTGCGCCGTCGCCGCACCAGCTCGAGATGCCCAAGCCGCGTCCAGCCGAGGATCTGCGGCTGCATCGGGTCGGCTGCCAGCGCCCGGGCGAGCGCCGCCCGCACCCGCTCGCGTGATCGGCGATCATCGAGGCCGACAAAATCGACGACGATGCCGCCTGCCAGATTGCGCAGCCGGATGTGGTGCGCGATCAATTCGGCCGCGGCGAGATTGACCGCGAGCGCCGTGTGCGCCGGCGAACCCGTCTCCGGGGTCCCGCTGTCGACGTCGATCAGCACCGCCGTCCGCGCGGGCTCGAAATGGATCGATGCGCCGCCGGCGAAATTTGCCGTCGGCGACAGCGCTTCGTCGAACAGCGCGTCGAAATCGAAAGGCCACTCTGTCCCCGGCATGTGCGCGACGGCGGCTTCCCTAAAGGCGACGCGGATTTCGGGAACGATCGCCGGCTCATCGACGAGGACGTGTTCGATGGCGGGCATCACCCCCGCCAGTGCCGCGGCAAAGCCCGCCGCCGGGTAGAGCCGCACCGGCGGTTCGAGGCGCGCGCCGCCGGCGGCGATGTCATCCCACAGACGGCGCAGCGCCTTCGCTTCAGCGCTAAGCGCTCCGATCGGTGCGGGTTCGATGATTCGCAACCCGAACCGCGTTTGCTGGAAAGGCCCCTCACCCTTCCCCTGAGCGGGTCCCTCCCTCTCCCTGCTTGCGGGGAGAGGGCCGGGGCGAGGGGCGACCACGACGGTGTCGAGCAGCGGTGCTCGATCCTCCGCCGCCAGCGCCTCGGCGCCGATGATCCCGGAGCGGCCGGCGATCAGCTCGACCAAACGGCCGCGCAGCGCGATTGCGGTGGTCAGCTGCGTCGCTTTGCCGCCCTGCGCCTCGCGGCGGATTTGCACGACGGCCCGCTCGCCCTCGTCGAGCCG
>DATKHX010000508.1:0-5831 GCA_035510075.1 Allostellaceae bacterium | reverse complement strand
TGACTTTCGAGGTGCAGGATGTGCCGGCGATCGCGGCCGCCGCGCATGCCGGCGGGGCCAAGGTGCTGATGGACAACACCTGGGCTTCGCCGTGGCTGTTCCCGTCGTTCGTGCATGGGGTCGACGTATCGATCCACGCCGCCACCAAATACATTGTCGGCCATTCCGACGTGATGCTGGGTGCGGTCATCACCACCGAGGAAATGTACGAAGAAGTGCGCACGATAGCGGCCGATATCGGCCATTGCGCCGGGCCCGACGACGTTTATCTCGCGCTGCGCGGGCTGCGCACCCTGAGCGTGCGGCTCGAACGCCACGAAAGAAATGCGCTCGCCGTCGCCCGCTGGCTGCAGACCCGGCCCGAAGTCTCGCGCGTGCTCTACCCGGCATTGCCCGAGGACCCTGGCCACGCGCTGTGGAAACGCGATTTCCTCGGCGCCAGCGGGCTTTTCGGTGTGGTGCTGAACCCGGCCTCGAAGGAGGCGGTGTACGCGATGATCGACGCGCTCGATCTGTTCGGGATCGGCGCCAGCTGGGGCGGGTTCGAGAGCCTGATCCAGCCGACCACACCGGCGCGCATCCGCAAAGCCACGCGCTGGGAGCCCGAAGGGCCGACCTTGCGCCTCCATATCGGGCTCGAAGACCCGCAAGATTTGATCGAGGACCTCGACCGCGGCCTCCACGCGCTGCGCACCGTCGGGACGTGAACGGGGCGGTGGCGCCGATCTCGGCGGCCTTAGGAACATGATTAAAGTTTGATATTTTGCAAATGGTCATTGACTCGTTCGCCTGCCTTCTTATTTTGACGCTTGTCAAAATGGCGGAGGCGACGAGTTGGATCAAAAAGGCGCTATCGCGGCACTCGGCGCGCTCGCCCAAGAAACCCGGCTGGAGCTGTTTCGGCTGCTGGTGACGCAAGGCCCTGCCGGGCTGCCGGCCGGCGTCATCGCCGATCGCCTGGGCGTGCTGCCGGCATCGCTTTCCTTTCATCTTCAGCAGCTCGCGCATGCCGGCCTGATCACGCAGCGCCGGCTTGGACGGCAGCTGATCTATTCGGCCGAGTATGGTGCGATGAACGCGCTCTTGGCCTACCTCACCGAAAATTGCTGCGGGCGCGATGCCGTTGGTGCGCCGGTGTGCGACCCGGCTGCCGAATGCTGCGCCGGCCGGACGGCGAAGACCACAGCCGCATAAGGAGACACATCATGGACGATGCTCAGGTCAAGGAAATGGTGCGCGCTCGCTACGGCGGCATCGCGGCGGCGAACGAGGCGAGCTGTTGCGCGCCGACATCCTCCTCGTGTTGCGGCCCGACCACCGCTTCGCAAGAGAAGGCCTTGCAGATGGGCTACTCAGAGGCTGATCTCGCCGCGATCCCGGATGGGGTCAATCTCGGGCTCGGCTGCGGCAACCCGCAGGCGATTGCCGCGATGCAGCCGGGCGAAATCGTGGTCGATCTCGGCAGCGGCGCCGGGTTCGACTGTTTCCTCGCCGCGCGACAGGTTGGCGACCGGGGTCATGTCATCGGTGTCGACATGACCCATGAAATGCTGAAAAAGGCGCGCGACAACGCCGCCCGCATCGGTGCCGGCAATGTCGAATTCCGCCTCGGGGAACTCGAACACCTGCCGATCGCCGACGGCACGGCCGACGTCGTGATCTCGAATTGTGTGATCAACCTTGTTCCTGACAAGGAACAGGTGTTCTGCGAGGCCTTTCGCGTCCTCAAATCCGGCGGGCGGCTCGCGGTGTCGGATATCATCAACACCGCTCCGTTGTCGGCCGAGCTGCAATCCGATCCTGCCTTGCTGTGCGGCTGCGTCGCCGGTGCTGCATCGGCCGAACGCGTCGAAGATTGGCTTGCGCGCGCCGGATTTTGCGATGTCCGGATCACGCCGAAACCGGAAAGCCGCGAGCTGATCAAAGCCTGGGCGCCGGGCCGGAACATCGAGAACCATGTCGTCTCGGCTATCGTCGAGGCCCGCAAACCTTGAGCCGGGCGGGTTCGAATCTGCCGGACAGACGCGGTTATAACGTATTGTTTCTCTGCACCGGCAATTCGGCGCGGAGCATCCTCGCCGAGGTTCTGATCGAGCATTGGGGCGACGGGCAGTTCAACGGCTACAGCGCCGGGAGCTTCCCTAAAGGTGCCGTGCATCCGCTGGCGCTCGATCTGCTCGAAAGGCTCCGCCTGCCGACACGCGGATTGCGCAGCAAGAGCTGGAATGAGTTTGCCCGCCTCGGCGCGCCGGTGATGGATTTTGTCTTTACGGTCTGTGATCAAGCGGCGGGCGAAGTCTGCCCGGAGTGGCCCGGCAATCCCGTAACCGCCCATTGGGGCGTGCCGGACCCGGCTGCCGTCGACGGTACAGAAGCCGAGCAGCAGAAGGCGTTCCGCGCCGCCTATCTCGCTCTCGAAAACCGGATCAAGCTGTTCGTGGCGCTGCCGCTCGACAAGCTCGATCGCATGGCGATCAAGCGCGAGATCGACGAAATCGGCGGTCGCGCTGCCTCTCAAATGGAGTAGCCATGACATCGGTCACCGACATCAGCCGGCATCGGGCGACGCCGGCGCTCGGCACCTTTGAACGCTATCTGACTGTCTGGGTGGCGCTGTGCATTGTCGCCGGCATCGTGCTCGGCCGGCTGTTGCCAGCGCCCTTCCAAGCGCTCGGCCGCATGACCGTGGCCGAGGTCAATATCCCGGTCGCGCTGCTGATCTGGCTGATGATTGTGCCGATGCTGCTCAAGGTTGATTTCGGCGCGCTCCATCGCGTCGCCGAGCAGTGGCGCGGCATCGCCGTGACCGTCGGCATCAACTGGCTGGTCAAGCCCTTCAGCATGGCCCTGCTCGGCTGGCTCTTCATCGGCTGGATGTTCCGCCCGTGGCTGCCGGCGGGTCAGATCGACAGCTATATCGCGGGGCTGATCCTACTGGCCGCCGCACCCTGCACGGCGATGGTGTTCGTGTGGTCGAACCTGACCGATGGCGAGCCTAACTTCACGCTTACCCAGGTCGCGCTCAACGACACGATCATGGTCTTCGCCTTTGCCCCGATCGTGGCGCTGCTGCTAGGCCTGTCATCGATCACCGTGCCGTGGACGACCTTGTTCCTTTCGGTCGTCCTTTACATCGTCGTGCCGGTGATCGCGGCACAGCTGTGGCGGTGGTCGTTGCTCGCCCATGGCGGCGAGGCAGCGCTCGCGCATGCCCTGCGAAGCCTTCAGCCGGCCTCGCTGCTCGCCCTCTTGGCGACCCTCGTGCTGCTGTTCGGCTTTCAGGGAGAGCAGATCGTGCGGCAGCCGCTGGTGATCGCGTTGTTGGCCGCGCCGATCATCATTCAGGTCTATCTCAACGCCGGCATCGCCTATGCGGTCAATCGCGCGCTCGGCGTGCCGCACAACATCGCTTGTCCTTCGGCCTTGATCGGCGCGTCGAACTTTTTCGAGCTGGCGGTTGCGGCGGCGATCGCGCTCTTTGGCTTCCAATCGGGTGCTGCGCTCGCGACCGTCGTCGGGGTGTTGGTCGAAGTGCCGGTCATGCTCTCCGTGGTGCGGATCGTGCTACGGACGCGCGGATGGTACCAACGCGGCAGCGCGCCCGTGGGCCTCGACAGCTCGCCGGTTTGAACCCCTGCGCGCTGCGCCATGTACAAAAAAGCGACTACGTCTCCGCCTCGGAGCGGTCGACCGGGTGGCGGGAGGGTGGCCGGGATGAGTAGATCAACCCGGCCAAGACGATTTCTTTGGTCGCCGCATCCGCGGCGTTCGCTCGGCGCCGGGAGCCGTGGAGCTTATGGGAGCTCTTGCGTCGGCGCGAGACCCGGCTTAGCGAGCGCGGAGCGGGTTCAGCGCAAGGCCAGTTCCCAATCCAGCTCCTCGATCGCCTCGCGCTGGTCGCCCGGCCTTGCGGCCCGGCCGATCTGCGACAGATATGGCGACAGCAGCTGCATCGTCGCCCAGTATCCCGCACCGGTCGCGACCACGGTCACCAGCACTTTGATCCACTCGGCGGGAATGGCGAACATATAGGCAAGAAAGCCGAGAACGGTCCAAACGACGGCGATCGGGTTGACCCCCTTCCAATACCAATAGGGGCCGTTCGGCTCGAACAGGGCGACGAGGTCGATCTTCATCCGCTTGACGAAAATGTAGTCGGCGATCAATACCCCGCCGATCGGCGCGAACACATTGCCGAGCATGCCGACATAGGTCGTATAGCCGGTCACGACACTGGGTGTCGCCGACAATAGGATGCCGAGCGCACTGATGATCACCGTCGTCCAGAAGCGGCCGAGCCGCTCGAACATGTTCGATAGCGACAGACCGCCGGTATAGAGGTTCAGGACGTTGATCGTCCAATTATCGAGCGCGATCACGATCAGGAACAACAGCAACGTGAAATGGCTGACACCGAGGCCCGATGCGGTCGCAAAGACATTGGGCGTCTTGCCCAAAGTCGCGGCGGCGCCGTATGCGCCGAGCAGTGCGGCAAAGCAGCCGCCGCCGACCTTGCCGAGCAGGGTGCCGAGCCACATGTCGCGGCGCGAACGAGTATAGCGGCAGAAATCCGCCGAATCGGTCACCATCGTCAGGTTGCCGGCGGCGACAACGTTGAGCCAGGTCACAAACAGCAGCCACCCGGCTTCAGGCTTGCCGGCATAATGCAAGACCTGCGACGGCGCGAAATGCGGGTCGTCATGCGTCGCCAGCAGCACGAGGATAAAGGACAAAATGACGATCTTGAACGGCAACGCCATGCGCGAGAGGTGCTTTAGCGAATCGTAGCCGATGATCGCGACGACCGCCTGCAATACCGCGAAAATGAGGCTGACTGTGGCCAATGAATGCGGGGTCCCGGTCCAGCGATCCAGGATCGCCACGACCGCCAGCGAGCCGGCGACGGTCTGGTAGGCGAACCAATAGGTCGAGGCGATCGTGCGCAGGAAAGACGGGACCCATTTGGCGCCGCGCAGGCCGTAGACCATGCGGGTAGAGACCTGGCCCGGCAGGCCGAAATCGACGCCGACCGTCGCCATGATCGTATAGGCGATCGTCGCCAGCAGCACCCCTGACGTGATGGCGCCGACAGCACCCAGAAACGACAAACCCGAAACCACCGCCAGACCGCCGACCAGCATCGATCCCGGATTGAGGGCAAAGCCGAAGATGATCGAAAATATGTCGAACCAGCGCACCGTTTTGAGCTCGCTGGGCACCGGCTCGATGCCGAATTGCTCGACGCCCTTGGGCTGATGGTAGCGGCGGCGTATCTTCTCTTCGATTTCTGTGACCGAGTGCATTCAATTCTCCTTGCTGGTTCGCCCTGTCGTACGCAACGACTGGACCAAAAGAACCAGCAAGACCCATGCCATGAGTAATATGGCGTAAAATGAGGCAGTAGGAACAGACGGGCAGATTGCATTTTATTTGATCATCCTGATGCAGGAATGCAGTTGCACTTTTATTCTTGCCTATTGTGTGGTCAACAGGCGGAATTGCATACGATATCTGTGCGAGATTCGCCCCGTTTTGAGCAATATGAGGCGGTGCGCGGTGACCTTCGCATTGCCCTGGCAGATCCGATGTGGCCGCGTCTCTAGCCCGATCGGCAACACCGCGTCGCTGATAGACGCTCTGATATCGATGGCGCTTATGATCGGCATATGAACAATCGATTGGATAAATGACTAGGCGTGCGCCAACTACCGAGACTGAAACGAGCGCGTGGTTTGCATGCCCCCGGTTTGCGATGTTGCTGCTTCCTGCGGCAGCCTGCGATGCGGTGTCGAGCCTTGCTTGGTCGGAACGGGTCGAAACGGAGCGTCTTT
>DATKHX010000507.1:0-4163 GCA_035510075.1 Allostellaceae bacterium | reverse complement strand
CGCGGTGCTCGACACCCGCACCCTGGCGCCGCTCGCCGGGCGGCTTTTGGTCGTCACCGGCGACCACGGACCGGGGGCACGGCGGGTTCTGGCGGCGTTGCCCGATCTGCCGCAGGCCACGGTGGAAGTGCTGGGCGATTACGTCGGTCACACCTGGGCCGATATCGCCACCGAGCGAGGCGACGGGATCGGTGCAGCGATGCTGCAATTCCTGGCGCGGCGTGAAGCACTGCCGGCGGCCGCACTGCCAGAGCAGGAGGGCGAGATTGCCGATATATCCTTTCGTCTGCGCGGCGCCGGACCACCCTTGGTGCTGCTGCCGCTCGATCTGTCGCCCGGGCAATGGGAGCCGCTGATCCCGACGCTTTCGGCGCATTTTTGCACGATCACCCTTGGCGGGGCATTGCTCGGCAGCGTCGCCAGTCTGGAGGAGCGCGGCCGCTCGGGCTATATTGGCGTCGTGCGCGCATTGCTCGAGGCATTGGCGATAAGACCCGGCGAGAGCGTGCTCGAAGTCGGCTGCGGCTCGGGGGTGATCATGCGCGAGCTGGCACGGCGCACCGCCGGCGCCAATCGGCTGATCGGCCGCGACATGAGCCCGTTTCTGCTGCGTGAGGCGCGGGCATTGGCGCGGCGCGAGGGGCTGCTCGACCAGATCGATTTCGGCGAAGGCCGGGCCGAGGCGTTGCCCTTGGCGAACGGGGCGGTCGATGTCGCCTTGTCCTCGACCGTGTTCGAGGAGGGCGACGCCGATCGGATGCTGTCGGAGATCGTGCGGGTGACGCGGCCGGGCGGGCGGGTCGGCGTCACCGTGCGCGCGATCGACATGCCGTTCTGGGTCAACCTGCCGCTCGACCCCGCGCTGAAGGCAAAGGTCGACGCCCCCGGCGTCATCGGCGGCGGGATGAGCCCGCACGGCGTCGCCGATGCGAGCCTCTATCGGCGGCTCCACGCCCTCGGCCTGACCGGGCTCAAATGCTTCCCGCAGCTCGTCTCGGTCGTGCCGGGATCGGAGCGCATCGAGCGCTATCAGCAGCAGATCCTCGCCGCACTCACCCCAAGCGAGGCCGAGACCTGGCGGCAGGCCGTCGCCGAGGCCGAGCAGGACGGCACTTTCTTCATCGCCCAGGCCTATCACTGCGCCGTTGGGACCAAGCCGAGATAAGCAACCGCGTATCGCGGCCAAGGGGCGAGTAGTGCCAGGTTAGCGATGTCGGGCCATAACCTGGACGAACCGAACCGCGCACGCTTGGAGCTCATTCATATCCGGGCGGCGGGGTGAAGCCGCCGGCTTCATTAGCAAGGAGGCGCGCGAACTCGACCGTTGTTGGATCTTCGCCCTCGGCCCCGATGATCTGCAACCCGACCGGCAGACCCTCGGCGGTCAGCCCGATTGGCGCCGCGGTCGCCGGCAAATAGCACAGGCTTGCCAACCCCGCCCAGAAACGTTGATCGCCATAGGGGATCATCCGTCCGTTGACGGGTATCAGGCGCTGGTCGCGATCGGGATTGTGGTCGTACGGGAAGGCGGCGGTGGCGGCGACCGGCGCCAACAACACGTCGAAGCGCTGAAAGAAGTCGCGCCAGGTGTAACGCAGTTTGTTGCGGACTTCGTTGGCAATGCCCCAGGCGCGATGGTCGAGGGCAGCACCCCGCGCCAAGGTCGCACGAAAGCTCATGTCGTGGGCCGCGACAGTGGCGGCGATTGCTTGTTGCGCGGCGAACTCGGCGTCGCTGAGCCGGGACGCCGTGGCCGCTCGCAGCAGGGTCATGAATAGTCGGTGGTGTTCCTCATCGCCGATCTCCGGCCGCGCATCCTCGTCGACCACGGCGCCGGCCCGGGCAAGTGCGGCGACTGCCGCGTCAAACCGCTCGCGCACGCCACTGTCGATCTCACACAGGGGCGATTTCGCCCACACCGCCACCCGAAAGTCGCTGAGCTTCCGACAACGGGGCGGTGGCAATTCGAGCCGCCACGCAGGCTGCTGCAGAACGTCCGGACCAGCGAGCACGCGGAGCGCCAAATCAAGGTCTTCGGCATGACGCGCCATCGGCCCAACCACCGAGATGTCGGTTGGCGTGACCACGCCGGCGAGCACATGGCCGCGTGGTGGGATCAGACCCCAGCTCGGCTTATGACCATAGACGCCGCAATAGTGCGCGGGATTGCGCAGCGAGCCGGCGATGTCGCTGCCAGCGCCCAGCGCGGACAGTCCGGCGGCCAATGTGGCGGCCTCACCGCCCGAGGAGCCGCCCGGTCCGCGTGAGAGGTCCCAAGGGTTGTTCGTTGTCCCGTAAATCTCATTGTAGCTCTGCGAGTCCATCAGCATCAACGGGACGTTGGTCTTGCCGTACACGATCGCTCCGGCCTGCAGCAGGCGATCGACGACGACCGCGTTGCTCGTAGCGATGTTGTCCTTCCACCGCGGATTGCCAAAAGTGGTGGGCAGGCCCGCGACATTGAACGATTCCTTGACCGTCATCGGGATGCCGTGCAGCGGCCCCCACACCTCGCCCTTGGCGAGTGCTGCATCCGCGTCGCGGGCGCGCTGCCGGGCGGCGTCCACCTGCCAGGCGATGATCGCGTTCAGTGCGGGGTTATGGCGCTCGGCCCTGGCGAGATAGAAGTCGAGCACTTCGAGGCAGCCGATGCGACGGTCGCGGATCTCGCGGGCCAGCCAGGTGGCAGAGACAAACGCGCGCTCATCCATATCCGTCTCCCCATGACGCGAGCCGACACCCTATCAGCGGTTTGGAAAGGGGGCTAATGCCGCGGTGATGATCCGCACCTCCGGTGAAGCACCCGAGCCAGAGCACGGACACGTGAGGTACCCGTCAGTGCAATGAATGGCCGGGGGCTTGCTGCGAGGATGGGACCCAAGGGTTGCAAAATCGGGGATCGATCTTGCAATCAAGCGGGCCGTCGATTTTCAAAAGGCAAAGACCGGAGACGAAAAGGCGGCGGGGTCAACCCATCAACCATTGCCATTTTCCACTGCATCGGCTCGCCGCGGCGCGTACCCCATCGCGAGCGTGCTTCCTGACGGTGCTGTAAGGGATTTTCGTCGCGATGCTCACGGGGTGCCAGTTCCCGCCCGTGTCGAGCGCGGTTTGCAGCTTCTGCCGGTCACCATCGCTGAACTTCGGCCGCCCAAGGCGCCTGCCCATCGGCCGCGCTCGATCGAGCCCGGCTTTCGTCCGCTGGCTGATCTTCTCTCGTTCGAGCTTGGCTAGCGAGGCGAGGGTCGCCAGCAGAATGTTGCGGACGAGTTCGTTGTCAGTCGACAGGTGCTCTTCGGTGAAGCTGTGAAAGCCGACGCCATGCGAGTTTAGCCGTTGCAGGTGCCCGATCGTCGCCGCTATGCCTTCGCGGCTGAAGCGGTCGAGCGACCATACCAGCAAGAGGTCGAACTCGCGTCGTGCGGCGCCGGCAAACATCGCCCCGAGTTGCTTGCGATACTCGACGCTCTTGCCGCCATTCTCATGACCAGCTGGCCCCTATGTCGGCACCATGCGCGCAGCTCGCAGCTGGTTCTCAGGGGATTATTATGCTTGACAAACCCAGTATAACATTGCCTCGCTCGAACTGCGCCGTGCCTGGTCTGCGAAGATTCCAGGCGCTACCGAGGACGACGACGGCTCTGTTCTGGAATACTGGAAACCTTGGGATGTGGACGGTGAGACTGGGGCGGCCCATCGGTTGCACTCGTTAGGAGAACATCATCGTCCGTCGTGGTCCGCCATGGACCCCGCTCCGCGATCGCAAAGATGGCGCTGAAGGCGGCGACCCATCTGTTGCTCGGCGTATGCGGCTGCGCCGGGGTGACCGGCGCTCTATATGCGCTGTCTGGAGGCATGTCGCCGCCACCGGCGACCGCCGCCCCGGCCTCGGGCTCCACCGCGATTATCAGCCCGGTCGACTTCGTGGTCCAGCATGTCTGCAACAGCGCCGGCGATTTCCTGAATTGTGCCGGCGCGCTGCACCCGCAGACGACGGCCGAAACCGCTCGATATCGCAAGCATGATCTGCCGGCCTCGACCGGTTATCAGATCGGCGACTGCACTCTCAACGCGGACGGCTCGATGCCGTGTCAGTTTTCTTACGCGCCCTTTGGTCGGTTTACAGCCGCAAACGGCGATGGCGGCGACCTTTATGTGACCGA
>DATKHX010000506.1:0-3473 GCA_035510075.1 Allostellaceae bacterium | reverse complement strand
GCGGCCGCCATCGTCTCGACCCCGACCGGGCCGCCGCCATAGCGCTCGGCGATACATCGCAGATAGCGCCGATCCATGGCGTCGAGACCGCTCCCGTCGACTTCGAGCCGGACGAGTGCCGCGTCGGCGGCAGCGGCGTCCACGCTCACCAGCCCTTCGACGGCGGCGAAATCGCGGATGCGGCGCAACAGGCGCATCGCCACGCGCGGGGTGCCGCGGGCGCGGCGCGCGATCTCGGCGGCCCCGTCGCGCCGCAGATCGAAGGCCAGCACCCGCGCGCCGCGGGCGACGATCAGCGCCAATTCGGCTGGCTCGTAAAAGGCGAGGCGCAGCGGAATGCCGAAGCGCTCGCGCAATGGCCGGGTGATCAGGCCCGAACGCGTCGTGGCCGCGACCAAGGTAAACCGCGGCAGGTCGATGCGGATCGAGCGCGCGCCCGGACCTTCGCCGATGATCAGGTCGAGCTGAAAATCCTCCATCGCCGGATAGAGGATTTCCTCGACCGAGGGCGCCAAGCGATGGACCTCGTCGATGAACAGAACGTCGAGCGGCTGCAGATTGGTCAGGAGCGCCGCGAGGTCGCCGGCGCGCTGGATCACCGGCCCCGAAGTGGCGCGGAACCCGACCCCCATCTCGCGCGCGACGATTTGCGCGAGGGTGGTCTTGCCGAGCCCCGGCGGCCCGGAAAACAACACATGATCGAGGGCCTCGCCGCGGGTTTTCGCCGCCTCGATAAAGATCCGCAGATTGTCGCGCAGGCCGCGCTGGCCGACGAATTCGGCGAGGGTCTGCGGCCGCAGCGGGGCCGCGGCGACGTCGCTCTCGGCAAGCTCGGGATCGACGATGCGACGCTCGCCGTCGCTCATGGCGGGGTCCCCTGCTGGGCCCCTTGCGCCAATTCCCGCAGGCCGGCGCGGATCAACGCGTCCGTCGCCGCTTTGGCGCCGAGCCGCTGGCTTGCCGCAGCGACGGCGCCAAACGCCTCGGCGCGGCGATAGCCGAGATTGACGAGCGCGGAGACCGCATCGGACGCAGGGCCGTCGCCGAGCGGCGCCGCCCCAGATGCTGAGAACCCCGACGATGCCGCGAGCGGCGGCACCATCGCGAGGCCGCCGGCCTTGTCGCGCAACTCGTTGACGATGCGGGCGGCAAGCCGCGGCCCGACCCCCTCCGCGCGCGCAAGCGACGCACGATCCTGGGCGAGGATGGCGAGGCCGAGCTCTTCGGGGCCAATCACCGAGAGCACAGCAAGCGCCAGCCGCGCGCCGACCCCCTGCACCGTTGTCAACAGCCGGAACCAGTCGCGCTCGGCGGCGTCGACAAAGCCGTAAAGATGGATGTGGTCCTCACGCACATGCGTCTCGATCAGGAGGCGCACGGGCGCCCCGACCGGCGGCAGCCGGCCCAAGGTGCGGGTCGAGCAGAAGGCGAGATAGCCGACCCCGTTCACATCGACGACCGCGCCATCGGCGGCGACCTGGTCGAGAAGGCCGGCGAGGCTGGCGATCATCCGAGCATCCCGGCAGGGGTCGTCCAGGCGCGGCGGGTTTCGGCGTGGTGGGCGTGGCAGATCGCCACCGCGAGCGCGTCGGCGGCGTCGGCGGCGCCGATTGCAAAACCGGGCAAGAGGCGGCGGACCATCAGCTGCACCTGCGCCTTTTCGGCATGGCCGGCGCCGACCACCGCCTTTTTGACCAAATTGGCCGAGTATTCGGCGACCGGCAGCCCGCGCTCGGCGGGCGCCAGCAGGACGACGCCGCGGGCGACGCCGAGCTTCAAGGTCGAGGCGGCGTTGCGGTTGACAAAACTCTCCTCGACCGCCGCCTCGTCCGGGCGAAAGCGCTCCAATACATCGCCGATCTGGCGGAACAACGCCACGAGGCGCACCGCCAGCGGCTGGTCGGGCGCGGCGTGTGCGACGCCGTCGGCGACGTGGGAGAGCCGGTTGCCGTCGACGTCGATGACCCCCCAACCGGTGTGCCGCAACCCGGGATCGAGCCCCAATACGCGCATGCCTGCCAATCGCCCCCCGGCGCCGGGTCAGGCGCCAAGCCGGGCCATCACGTCCTCGGCCACTTCGAAATTGGCGTAGACGTTTTGGACGTCGTCGCTGTCCTCGAGTGCTTCGAGCAATTTGAAGAGCGCGACAGCGGTCTCTTCGTCGATCGGCGCCGCGGTCTTGGGCCGCCACACGAGCCGGGCGGAGTTCGCCGGCCCAAAGCGCTGTTCGAGGAGGTCGCGGACGGAGTTCAAATCGTCCGGCGCGCAGGTAACAGTATGCTGCTCGGCAGCGCTTTCGACATTCTCGCCGCCGGCCTCGGTGACCGCCTCGAACATCTCGTCGGCGCTCGCGGTCGCCGCCGGGTAGACGATCTCGCCGACCCGGTCGAACAGAAAGCCGACGCTGTTGGTTTCACCGAGGGCACCGCCGGATTTGGTGAAGGCAGCGCGGATTTCGCTCGCGGTGCGGTTGCGGTTGTCGGTTAGGGCCTCGACGATGACCGCGGTGCCGCCGGGCCCGTAGCCCTCGTAGCGCACCTCGTCAAAGGCCGCGTCGGCCTCGCCGCCGGCGCCGCGGCGGATCGCACGGTCGACCGTGTCCTTGGGCATGTTGGCCTGGCGTGCGGCCAGCACGGCGGCGCGCAGGCGCGGGTTCGCCGCCGGGTCGGGCAGCCCGGTGCGAGCCGCGGTCGTCAATTCCCGGATGATCTTGGTAAAGACCTTGGCGCGCTTTTTGTCCTGCGCGCCCTTCCGGTACATGATGTTTTTGAATTGCGAATGGCCGGCCATCGGTCTCCGTGCGGCTCCCCGTGTCCTTTGGGGTGCAACTCGACACTACTGCTCATACGGGTTCACGATCGGGCTAACAACCCAATATGGCAGCATTGCGGCGCCTCCGACGGGTGTCGGTCAATCCCGTCAAATGCTTGCCGCGGGCTGAGGCGCGCCCCAAAACCTGCTAAGCGACCTTCAAGGGCGGGGCAGATATGGGATGAGGCGGCCGCCGATTCGCACCGGTTCGACGCGGCGCGCGAGCCCGCTCAAATCGTCGGTCACGAGCAGCACGCCGCACAAGGTGCCCTCGCCTTCGGCGACCTGCGGGCGCTCGCCCGGCATCTTGGTGACAAAGCGGCGCACCGCCGGGGCCTTTTGCAGCCCGATCACCGAATCATAGTCGCCGCACATGCCGGCGTCGGTCTGATAGGCGGTACCGCCGGGAAAGATCTGGGCGTCGGCGGTCGGGATGTGCGAGTGGCTGCCGAACACGCCAGAGACACGGCCGTCCGAAAAATGGCCGATCGCCATCTTTTCGCTCGACGCCTCGGCGTGGATGTCGACGAGGATCGCGGTCGGCCCGGGCCCGAGCGGATGATCGGCGAGGATCGCTTGGAGCCGGGCGAACGGGTCGTCGAGCGCGTCCATGAACAGCCGGCCCATCAGGTTGACGACGAGCGCCGTGCGGCCGTCGTCGA
>DATKHX010000505.1:0-2456 GCA_035510075.1 Allostellaceae bacterium | reverse complement strand
GCAAAGCCGGCGAGCGGAAATACGAGAAAGGTGGCGGCGAAGACCAAGAAATGCAGCCGCCAATGCAAGGCGCCGGCGACGATCGCCCCGCGCGACAGCCGCGCCCCCTGCAAAAAGAATAAGAGGGCGATCGCGACCGAGGTCAGGCCTTCGAAAACCTGCGCGCCGGCGCCATGACACGGCAGCAGGAATGCGATCGTCACGGTGGCGGCCATCGCGAGGGTGAACTCGTCGGGGCGGAAGCGCGACAGCGTGTTCATCGGAGAGCCTACGGAACAAGGGTTTTCCAGGCGCAACATGCCGCCGACCCCGCCTATTGAGAAGCCCGATCGCCGATGTTACTGTCATCACGAAATGCGATGATCCCGTGTTCGACCCCGCGCTGCTGACCACCTTTGTGACCGTCGCCAAGACCGCGAGCTTTAGCGAGGCCGGGCGCCGCCTCGGGCTGCGCCAGTCGACCGTCAGTCAGCATATCCGACGGCTCGAAGAGACGGCATCGCGGCGGCTCTTTGTGCGCGACACCCATTCGGTGACGTTGACCGCGGACGGCCAGGCGATGCTCGGCCTGGCCCGGGGCATCCTCGAAGCCAACGAACGCGCCCGGCAATATTTCGCCGTCTCGGAATTGCGCGGGCGGGTGCGGTTCGGCGCGTCCGAGGATTTCGTGCAAAGCCGCCTGCCCGAGGTCTTGCGCGACTTCACCCGCGTCCATCGTGCGGTCGATCTCGAATTGACCGTGGGGTTGAGCGGCGCGTTGTTCCAGGCGCTCGACGCGGCGGAATTGGATCTGGTGCTGGCCAAACGGCGCCCGGGCGAGGATCGCGGCCGGCTGGTGCGGCGCGAGCGGCTGGTGTGGATCGCCGCCGATTCGGCGCTCGCCGATCCCGTACGGCCGCTGCCGCTGATCCTCTACCCGCCGCCAAGCATCAGCCGAGGGATGGCGCTGGAGGCGCTGGAAAATGCCGGGCGCAGCTGGCGGATCGTCTGCACCAGCGCGAGCCTGAGCGGCCTCAATGCCGCCGCCTTGGCAGGCCTCGGCATCTGCGTCCAGGCCGATGGTTTTGTGCCGAACGGTCTTGCGGTGCTGCCGCGCTCGTCAAGCCTTCCCGAGCTCGGCCACATCGAGTTCGTCGTCGCCGGCAGCGGGCGCACCTTGCGTGGCCCGGCGAACGAGCTGGCGACGGCCATTCTCGACAATGCCGATCGGCTGTAGGGTGCGACCGGCGCAAAAGGAGGGACGGATGCCCGAAGACTTTGCCGGCAAGATCGCGGTCGTAACCGGAGGCGGCAGCGGCATCGGCGCCGCCACCTGCCGCGCCTTTGCCAATGCAGGCGCTCACGTGGCGGTGGTGGATCGCGACGCGACAGCGGCCCAGCGGGTCGCGAGCGACATCGCCGGCAACCGCGGCAACGCCGCACCATACCCGCTCGACGTGACCGACCGCGGCGGTTTCGCCGCTCTCGCTGCAGAAATCGCGGCCAAGGCGGGCGGCATCGACATCCTCGTCAACGGCGCCGGCGTGACCGTGCGCGGCTTGATCGCCGATATGAAGGCCGAGGATTGGGACCGCGTCCTCGCCGTCAACCTGACCGGCGCCTTCAACGGCATCCAGGCGGCGCTGCCCTATATGCGGGCGCGCGGCGGCGGGTCGATCGTCAATGTCGCCTCGATCGCCGGCCAGCGGATTTCGTTTGGCGGCACCGCGAATTACAGCGCCTCGAAGGCGGGGCTGTTGGGATTGACCCGGCACGCCGCCTATGAACTCGCCCCCGACCATGTCCGCGTCAACGCGGTCTGCCCGGGCCCGACGGCGACCGCCTTTGGCGGTGCGATGCCGACCGAGGAGAGCAAGGCGGCGCGGGCGCAGAAAATCCCGCTCGGCCGGATGTGCGAGCCCGAGGACATCGCCGACCCGATCCTGTTCCTGGCGGGCGACTCTGCGCGCATGATCACCGGCGTGGCGCTGACCGTGGATGGCGGTGTCTTGATCAAGAACGACACGCCGTATGAAGAATACTTTCGCCCGCGGTCGTAATGACCGAACTGGGCCTACTCGAGCTGGGCAGCACTATTAAAGATTTCACCAGATCAATGCGACTCAGCTTTGTCGTCCAGACGCAGGTCGGGACCCATTCTGGGCGCGGGTACCGACGTTCGCTGGTATGACACCGGGATCTTGGCGCGCCCCCTGACCATACTGGCGGATATCCTGCCACTGCCGAGGCTGAGGGGCGCGAAGTGGGTAACGACCCCGGCTGGGGTGTTGACGGCGCTGATCCTGGCGAGCTTCGCGGCGCGGTTGTTGTTCGCCGCAGCGCTCGGCCTCGGGGTCGACGAGAGCTACATGGTCGCCGCCGGGCGCGGATTGCAGCTCAGCTATTTCGACCATCCGCCGATCGCGTGGTGGCTGGCGTGGGGGGCCGCGCATTTGGCCGGCAACGACAGCGCGATC
>DATKHX010000504.1:0-2279 GCA_035510075.1 Allostellaceae bacterium | reverse complement strand
CCGCCAATATTGCGGCATCGACATCCTGGCGACCGCACCCGACCCGTTTGCCCCCGATCTGGGGTTGCTGGCCGCCGCGGCGAGGCGCATCGGCATCGAGCCGCACCCGGGCGACGATTGGGAAACGCTCTACTTCCGCATCTTCCTCGACCGCATCGAGCCCCATCTCGGCATCGGCGCGCCCACGGTCCTTTGCGATTTCCCGGTCTCGATGGCTGCCCTGTCGCGTCGCAACCCCGCTGACCCCCGCCTCGCCGAACGCTTCGAGCTCTATGTCTGCGGCCTCGAGCTTGCCAACGCCTTTGGCGAATTGACCGACCCGGCCGAGCAGCGCGCCCGCTTCCTCGCCGACCAAGCCAAAAAGCAGGCGCTCTACGGCGAAATCTACCCGATCGACGAAGACTTCCTCGCCGCCCTCGAATACGGGATGCCGCCCTCCGCCGGCATCGCCCTCGGCTTCGACCGTCTCGTCATGCTCGCAACCGGCGCCTCCGACATCGAAGATGTGCTGTGGGCGCCGGTCTGTTAACTGTCGTCCTCATTCGGCCAGCCAAGGGCGACCCGCCATCGGTTTCGTTAGCGTGACGGCGGGTTTACACCCGCCCTACTGATTGCTGGGGCGACGAATAGCCGGAGCTTCTCTTCGAGGCATCGATCCTTCGTTGGATGAACCAGGAGAAATAACCATCGTATTTTTTCTGAATTTCGGGCTGGCGCCAGTCAACGCCGGTGATAGTGCCGCGGCAGCTGAGAGTTCCGCAGCGGCATTGCATCTCGCCGGGTTCGTCATCCGTCATCGCATAGTCGAAGGTCAGCTCCTCGTCGGGCTCGATATCCCGGAGAGCCACATAAACTATCTGACCTTCCAGCCCCAGATTCGGCTCGCAGGAATGGTTCAGGTGCATCATTCCGCCTTCGCGCTGGCGTTTGCTCGTTGGGCCGATGAAGAGATCCTCGGTGATTTGGATCTCGGATGGACCGAGTTCTTTGCCGATCTCATTGCGCTGGGCGCGGGTTAGGATGTATCCGCCCTTTACGACCACGATTTCGCCCGCTTCGATTTTGTGCTTTGCGAAAAGGCCTCGACCTTCGATCGGGCTTTTGCGCTTTTCAACTTTTGGCGAGAAATAAGTCAGGTTGAGTAAGCGGTCGGCCATAATCAGTCGCCGCTATACGCCCGCCCATATTTGCCGAAGATTTCGTTGAAATCGGCGACGGCGGCGCGCGAGCCGTCGGGGTAGGACCAGATCGAGGAGATGACGGCGAGAAAATCGGCGCCGGCTTCAACGAGCGTCCCGCAATTCTCCTGGGTGATGCCGCCGATCGCGCAGCACGGCACGATCGTCGTCTCGCTCCAGTCGCGCAGCACTTCGGGATCGGCGCGAAATTTCGTCCCGGCTTTGGTGGGGCTGGGGAAAAAGGCGCCGAACGCGACATAGTCGGCGCCGGCCTCGGCGGCGGTGATCGCGCGATCGCGGCTGCTGCCGCAGGTCACCCCGACGACGCGGTCGGGCCCCAAGAGCCGGCGCGCCTCGGCGTAGGGCATGTCCTCCTCGCCGACATGGACGCCGTCGCAACCGAGTTCGGCGGCGAGATCGGGACGGTCGTTCATGATAAAAGCGACGTCGTGCGCCTGCGCTATCGGCTGCAGCACCGCGGTCGCGCGCCGGATCGCGGCGTCGTCGACATCTTTGAGCCGCAGTTGCAGGCAGGCGACATCGCCGCCCGCCAATGCCTCCTCCAGTTCTTTGGCGAAGCCGTCCGGGTCGAACGCCGGCGGCGTAATCAGGTAAAGCCGCGTCGTCGCCGGTGTTTCGTTGCTCGATGATTGCTGTAGCATGAGTCGGCCGTTGTTCGGCTCTCCTCCGTCACCCTCCGCGTATGCGGGGGTCGAGGACCAGCGCCGTATCGGAAGCCCTGGATTCCCGCTTTCGCGGGAACGATGAGGGGCCGGTGGGTTGAGGGTGCGTACCCGGTGATCAATCCTTGCCGAGGTAGATCTTGATGATCTTGTTCAGCATGTCGAGCGCCTGCGCCTTGGGCCGCTGGAAGGTGTTGCGGCCGATGATCGAGCCGTTGGCGCCGCCGTCGCGCACCGCGCGGACCTCGGCGAAGACGCCGTCGAGATCCTTGGCCTCGCCGCCCGAGAAGACGACGATCCGCCGCCCGTTGAAGGCCGACTGCACGATATGGCGGATGCGCGCCGCCGGGGTCGAGATGTCGATCTCCTGGCGCTCGTAGACGGCTTTCGCCGCGGCGAGCTCGAGATGCTCGGTCGG
>DATKHX010000503.1:0-5747 GCA_035510075.1 Allostellaceae bacterium | reverse complement strand
GATGCGCGGGTCGCGGTTCTTCGCCTGTGCCGCGGCGAGATAGATTTCGGAATGGTCGATCGCGGTCAGGCTCGCGATGTTCGCCGCGGTCGGCAGGGTAAAGGTCAGGCTGCCGGTGCCGCAGCCGACCTCCAATATGCTCTCGCCGTCGGCGATGCCGGCGTGCTCGATAAAGACCGGCGCCAGCCGCCGGCTCCAGCGGCCCATCAGCTTTTCGTAATTGGCGGCGTCACGCGCGTTGAACATCGACGGCATGGTCTTCCCCCTCCCTGTCGCCGGCAAAATCAGCGCCGGATGGATCGCGGTTGAAGGCAATTTAACCTTTCGCCGGCAGACTGCAATCGAAGTGGGCGACGACCCCTCCCGGGTTCGGCGGCCGAACGTTCGATGCGGTTTCAATGTTGGCGACAATGATGTTGGGGCCCGTCCGGCCGGCCGAGCGGGCCGAGCCGGGCTCGCCAAATCAGAAATTACCGGCGATCGGCCGAATTAAAAGCCGGCCGCAGGCGCCTTTATCGCTTTTTGGCTGCACGCCAGGCGAGAATGCGAAGGATTTGCCGCAGTGACGGGCGCCATGATGATCGCCACCTCGGCGATCGCGGCCGTCGCCGTCTTCTCCCTGGGCGGCTTGATCCTTATCGTTTTCGACCGGCGGCGAGAGAGGGCCCGGCAGGAGAAGCAGGATCGCGGACGCAATCATCCGCTCGGCGGCGCCGCACCATAACCCGAGCACCACGCCGCCGTACTCCATCGCGGCGCCGGCAATGCTCTAAAGCGCCAGCGGCAGTCGCCACCGTCGCGATCCGCAACCAGGAGCGTCGGCCGCCGTATCGCGGCTATTGGGCAGCGATCGCCGCCGGCTCGAACCGCGACAGGCGTGCGCGGGCGGCGTCGGCCATCGGTCGCGGCCACCAGCGGTCCTCCCATTCGGCAAACACGTCGGCGAGTTGCGGCATCACCTTTTCGGCAAAGAGCTGTGTGTTGTATTTGGCCAGATCCTTGCTCATGTTGCCGAATTGCAGCAATAGCATCAGGTGCCCGACATTGAGGTCGGTCGCGACGTGGCGCAGCTGCTCGGCGACTTCGTCGGGTGAGCCGATAATTACGTAGCCCTTGTCGACGATCGCATCCATCTCGCGCGCCAGCATCTGGAACTTCGACTCGTAGCGCGAGGCCTGCGCCGCGAGCGCCACCTGGCTCTGGATGCCGCGGCGCTGGGTCTCCTCGGAGGCGTAGCCGGGCGGCCCGGCAAAGCGCGGGTCGACATGCAGACAGCGCCCGTAGAAATACTCGGCCGGCTCGCGGTAGAGGCGATGGGCCTCCTCGCGCGTCTCGGCGACGCCGACGAATTGCAGAAAGCCGGCGCGGTACGGGTTCCGGTCCTTGCCGAGCCGCGCCATCTCGTCCCAAAAGCCCTGCATCGTCGATTGGCCGGCCTTGTAGCCGTAATACGACAGGTAGCAGTAGACATAGTCCATCTCGGCGCACCACTGCCAGGTCTCGACCGAGCCGCCGCCCGGGATCCAGATCGGCGGGTGCGGCTTTTGAATGGGCCGCGGCCAGATATTGACATAGCGCTGCTGGTTGAAGCGGCCGTTGAAGGCGAAAGTGTCCGGCTCGGTCCACGCCTTGAGGACCAGGTCGTGCGCCTCGTGGTAGCGCTCGCGCAGCAGGCTCGGGTTTTGGCCGTAGGCGAAACAGGTGTCCATCGGCGAGCCGACCGGAAAGCCGGCGATCAGCCGCCCGCCCGAGATCACGTCGATCATCGCGAACTCTTCCGCGACCCGCGTCGGCGGGTTGTAGAGTGCAAGCGAGTTGCCGAGGACGCAGAGTGCGGCATCCGACGTGCGGCGGGCGAGCGAGGATGCGATCAGGTTCGGCGACGGCATCAATCCGTAGCCGTTCGAGTGGTGCTCGTTGACGCAGACCGCGTCGAACCCGCACTCGGCGGCGAATTCGAGCTCGTCCATAAAATCGTTGTACATCAAATGCGCGCGCCGCGGGTCGAACAGCGAGGAGTGGATGTCGACCCACACCGACGGATGCTTCTCGCGGAAATCGTCCGGCAATTCGGTGTAGGGCATCAGGTGAAACCACAACAGCTTCATGGCTGGCACTCCGCCAATCGTTGATCGGCGACCCTGACCCGGAGTCGAGATCGCGTCAATCGGGTCGTTCCCGGCAATTCCGGATTGACGCCGGTGCCTTCCGCGCGCGCTAATCACGGCAGGCGAGAGACCGATGCCCACACCTGCCTTTGCCCCGATCCTCGAAGCGGCGCGCGCCCGCCATGGTGCTGCGGCATTCGAGGCTCGCATGCCGCACCCGCACAGCGCCGCCGAGCTCGAAGCGGTCGGCGACGACCGCTATTTGTCGCAAATGTCGCTGCGAATTTTCCGCGCCGGCCTCAAGCACAGCCTCGTCGACGCGAAATGGCCGGCCTTCGAGGACGTGTTTTTCGGGTTTGAGCCGCGCCGGGTGCGGGCGATGCCAGACGAGGCGCTCGAAGCGCTGCTCGGCGATCGCCGGCTGATCCGCCATTGGGGCAAGCTCAAAGCGGTGCGCGACAACGCCGCCGCGATGATCGCGGTCGCCGGCGAGCACGGCAGCTTCGCCGCCTGGCTCGCCCGCTGGCCCACGACCGACATCGTCGGGCTGTGGGAGGCGCTCGCCAAACGCTTCAGCCAGATGGGCGGCAACTCCGGCCCGACCTTTTTGCGAATGGTCGGCAAGGACACCTTCATCCTGACGGGCTCGGTCGCGGCGGCGTTGCAGGGTTGGGGCGTGGTGTCGGCGGCGCCGAAAAACCGCAAGGACCGCGAGGCGGTCCAAGCTTGCTTCACCGCCTGGGCCGCCGAAACCGGGCAGGCGCTGTGCCAGCTGAGCCTGATCCTCGCCGCCTCGACCGACGAATGAGACGGGCGGGTGCCGCCCGCGCCGCTGCTCGTGCCCGAGCAGCTTTGCCACACCGAACATCGCGCCGACGATGGCGACGACGTTGACGACGAGCGCGCCAAGGAAGGCGGCTCCTGCCGTGCCGATCCTATCCGCCGGCCGAATTCGACGCCTGGGCCCGTTCTTGAGCCTGCCCGGCTATTTCGCGACCGAATTCGGCACCGTCCCGGCCGGCGTTCCCTATCTCGCCGCCGATCCCGCCCGCGTCGCGCTCTGGCGCGAGAGCTACGCGGCGAATGGCCGGCCCTCCGCGGCGTAGATCGGCCTGGTGTTCCACCAACCAGGCCAGCGCCTCCGCCATCGACCGCTCGGTCCCGCTCGCCGATTTGGCGCCGCTGTTGCGGCTGGCGGGCATCGACTGGGACAACCTGCGAAGCGGCGCCGCCGGCCGCGAGCTCGCCGTCGCATATCCGGTGTCATCGATGACGCCAAGGACGACGTCCCGCTCGACGAATTCGCCGCCACCGATTTGCTCGTCAGCGTCGACACGATCGCCGCCCATTGCGCCGGCGCGCTCGGCCACAAGCTGTTTTTTGCTGGTTCCCTTTTCTCCCCATTGGTGCTGGGGTCTCGCTTCCGCCCAAACCCCTGGTACCCCACCGCCGAGTTTTCCGGCAAGAAGCGGCGCGGGATTGGCGGAAGCCGCTCGGGAAGGTTGCTAAGGCGCTCTTGCGATCAGCCGAAAGACGCCGGGTTGAGATGGATCAACGGCCGGCGGTGTGCCCTTGCATATTCCGCGACGCGGTTCGACGGGTGTCCGTCAGCGCTCACACCGATTGCAACCGGATACCAGCAGCACAAGAATTTTATTAACTGTCGACCCACGACAGAATTGATTTTACATCCGTAAGGATGTCGTAAGTTGTTTGTGCTAAATCCGTCCGAATGGCGTTGGGCGTCGCGTACGGAGCGACCGCGAGGGCAGCACTTTGGATTGGTCTCTTTTGCACAATCACCCCTTGGTGCGGAAGCGTCTGGGTGTTCGCGTGCCCAAAACGGCGAGAGCACCGTCGCCGGCTAAAATCCCGCTGATGTCTCGAATAAGCACTAGTGAAGTGTCGGCATATGACCACGCCGCCACTCCGAGCAATATTTGTCAGCGACAATTCGAATGGCAAACTGGCTGACGGATGGGACCACGATTGGCACCACATGAGACTCGAGGCCCTGGTGGTCATTGCAATCCCAACGGCCAGCCGGCGCATCAGGACGGGCGCTTGACCGCCGATTTGAGGCGGTCAACGGCCTCGCCGGTATCGAATTGCACTGCCTCGATGCGGCCCGGCTAACGCAGCGCATAGAGCAATTAAGAAGGATCTGGGCGGCGCTGGTTCTGCTGGCCGCATTCGAAACGGAGATGTCGTTTATCCTCTCCGATGTACAGGCGGTCATACGTGCTCGCTCCGAGCGCGCATTCGCTCATCTCCAGCGCATGATTGTGGCCGATTTTGATTTTCGTGGAAAATGGGACCGAGCTTTCGAGGAGGGGGAGGTCGACTGCGAGAAACTCGGAGCTGTCCATCTCCTCTCGCACGGCATCTTTGCATTCAAAGTGAGCGGAGCGGGCGAGCGTACCGACCTGGTTTTCCAGAGCCCGATGCCGGATCTGATCGATGAACAACGCTACGCCGATGGCACTAGGGTTGGATCTCAGCGACGGGGATTTGCGAGCGCTTGCAGACCGTCTAATCGAGGACGCAAACGACGTGTCGGGCGATATTGTGCTTAGAGCGGCGAAGCGGGGTCAGAGCGCTAGCGAATTAATCGGGGTCGTTTTGAGTCGTCGGATCGTCCGGGACCGGCTGGGCGCGGATTCCCTCGTAGGGTGGTACTTTCTGGACGACTATGCAGCTTGGATGGGCCAGCGGGAGGAGCAGCTTGCCGATCTTCTCGCTATATGCCCTCACGTCACGCCCGACGGCCTCCTGCGCATGGCTCTGGCCGTGAGCGAAGCGAAATACGTGGACTTGGCGAGCGTCGCGACGAAGAAGAAAGAGTCCCAGAAGCAGCTCCGAGATACGCTCCGCCGTATCGAGGAGGCGGTGTTCGGCGATCCCCAACGATTGGATCGGGAGTCATGGCTTGCCCGATTGGCCGATTTTATGCTGGATGGAATCCGCGTTCCGGCCGCTAGCGGCGTCGATTTGAGTGACTGGCGTCGCGCGATGCGGGAGGGGCAATGCGAGATTGACCTTGAGGGCTATTCTCATGTGTTCGTCCCAACCGCCACTGACGGGGCCGAGCCGACTGACGTTTCCGAAGTGCCCGGGGCACCGAACGCTTTTCAGGAAATTTATGGTCGTTCGTCCCTGAAGCGTCTGCTTCAGACCTACTGGCGAGGGGAAAGCACACTGGATCTCCGGAGATCCCTAGGAGCGGAACATGTGGATAGGACGCCGAGTGGCGGCGTCGAGGCTCAGGGGTCGCTGATGCGAAAACTCTCGCCTCTGCGCTGACGGCTAAACGGCGAGGCCGAAAAGTAGCGCCCGAGGAGGAAGCTCAGAACCCAGTTCCCGATTCTGAGTCCGCTGGAGAGGTGCCCGTCGTGGTTGCCCCCGCTGAAGCCGACCCGGTTGCCTCGGGCTGGAGTATCCGGAGATATCATCCTTGGTGAGGCCCTCTCGCACCTCGATGGCGGACGATGGGGCCGATCGTGAGTGGCTGTCTCGAGTTTCGGTGGCAACCAAGAGCGCGCTGCAGCAACTGCAGCTGCAGGCGAAGTTGTTGGACTCGATGCTGACGCCCAACAGCGCACTTTTGAGATTCGCAGGAAGCACCAACCTGACGGTCGA
>DATKHX010000502.1:0-9494 GCA_035510075.1 Allostellaceae bacterium | reverse complement strand
CCGAGGATGCGCTCCTGCAGGCGGTTGTCGGGCGCGGCCGGGACGGGGCGGATGGATTTTTTCATAGCGTGCAAAGAATCATCTTGTGTTGGTACCACGGCGTACCTTACATATAGCGGTACTGGCAGGTACCGATCAACTCCGTAACGAGTTCGCCATGAGCCTCCAGACTTCTCAATCTCTGAGCGCCGAGATTCGGGACGCCGCCGTCGGGCTCGGCGGGGCCGCGAAAACCGACCGGACCGGGGCGCCGCGACAGGCTTGGCTGATCGTGGCACTGCTGTTCCTGTTCGTGGCGATCAATTTCGCCGACAAAGCGGTGATCGGCATCGCCGCCGTCCCGATGATGCAGGAGTTGCGGCTCAGCCCGAGCCAGTTCGGGCTGATCGGCTCCAGCTTCTACCTGTTGTTTTCGGTCTCGGCGGTTGTCACCGGTTTTGTCGTCAATCGCGTGCAGACGCGCTGGGTATTGCTGGCGATGGCCGTCGTCTGGGCATTGACCCAGTTCCCGATGCTCGGGACAGTCGGGTTCGCGACGGTCGTTGCCTGCCGGGTCGCACTTGGCGCCGGCGAGGGACCGGCCGGTCCAGTGGCGCTGCATTCGGCCTACAAATGGTTTCCCAACGAACTGCGCACCTTGCCGACCGCTTTTATCGTGCAAGGCGGCGGCATCGGCATCATGGTGGCGCTGCCGCTGCTCAACTGGGTCATCGTCAATTATTCCTGGCACTGGGCCTTTGGCGTGCTCGGCATCCTCGGTCTCGCCTGGACGGCGGCGTGGCTGGCGCTTGGCCGCGAGGGCTCGCTCGCCGCCGCCGCGACGGGTGCAGCGCCGACGCCCGAACGGGTTGGCTACCGGCAATTGCTGTCGAGCCCGACGATCGTGGCGTGCTGGTGCGCGAGTTTCGCCGCCAATTGGGGCTTGTCGCAGGCGCTCTCCTGGCAGGGGGCGTTTCTGATCAAAGGGCTCGGTCTTGCGCAGCGCTCGATCGGCCTGTTGGGCGCGCTTCCGCCGGGGACGAGCGCGGTCCTGGTGATCGCCGCCGGCTGGTATTCGCAGCGCCTGCTCGCCCGGGGCGTGTCGAGCCGAGTGGCGCGCGGCATCATCGGCGGCGCTTGCGTGGCACTCGGCGGCGCGGCGCTGGCGATCATGCCGTACCTCCCGGGCATCCCGGTCAAGATCATCCTGACGACGATCGGCGTGGCGCTGCCCACGGTCATCTATGTGATCAGCAATGCCGTCGTCAGCGAAATCACCCCGGTGACCCAACGCGGCGCGCTGCTCGCCATCGGCGCCGCGGTCAGCACCTCGGCCGGGCTGCTTGCGCCCTACGTGATGGGCAGCGTCATCGAGCGGGCGACGAACCCGCTCGACGGCTTCAACATCGGCTTCATGATCTGCGGGGTCATCATGCTGGCCGGCGGCGCCATCGGGATGGCGCTGATCCGCCCCGAGCGCGAGGCGACGCGGTGGGCGAGCGACATGCCGGAAGTCGCAACCGGGTCTGCTTGAAGCGGCGGCCGGCGTCGATGATGGTCGTCCGGGCGGGCATGATCCCGTTGCGGCGGCGCCATATCGCCCGTGGGTCGGCAATGTAGGGCGGGTGCAACCCGCCGCCTTGCGCCATCTATCGTCTGCCTGGCCTTGGTTCGAAGACGCCGGCGCCCGCGTGACGTGCTCGCGCTCGGCAAGCGCGATGAAGATCTGCAATTGGTCAAGCGTCGTGCCGCGGTCTGTTGGCGATGTGGTGCCTCGGCTGCATCAACTGATCATCGCGTGAACTCTGGCCGCTCCCGGTAACGGCCGGTTAATTCGTGTTAAACGAACGAAATATGCGACTGCAATAGTCTAATTCGATCAATCGCCCAGAACTATATCGGCGCTGCATGAGCCATCGGACCCCGGACCCTCAGCAGGAAAGGAGATCACCACATGTTTTCGCTCACCTCGTTCAACATCCCCGATACGCAGGGGAGTGATCCATCCGCTCGACTCACCCGTCGGACGCCGCTTTCGGCCATGATCGTCGGCGCTGCGGCGATCGCTCTGCTCGCCTCAGTCCACACCGTAGCGAATGCGGCAGAAAACTCGTCGCGAGCAGCGCGGGAGCACCATGCCTGCGCCGTCGTCATGGGGCTCCATCAACCGGGGGAGCTATACGACACGTGCATCAGAAGCCTCAATAAGACCTTGTCCGAGTTGGACCAAGCGCGACTGGTTTTGACGGACCGAAGCACATGTGCCCAGGAGGGGCACAAGCCCGGCACACCGGCTTTCGCGGTCTGCGTGGTAGACACGGGACAGTCCCCAGCGGATGAGGGCCGCTATGAGGCAATCGCCGCCTTCCATTGAAGCAGGCACGACCTAGCCTGACACACACTTAGACTGGAGATTGCAATGTCACGCTTCATTCTGACATCCGCCTTTGCCGCGCTGCTCGCGGCGTGTGGCACCCAGAGCGCCGGCCAAAGCAATTGGGCGCAGGCGGGTCTAGCCTGTGCCGATGTGGGTATTGCGCCCGGCAGCGGCGCCTTCGGTCAGTGTGTCGCCGATCTCTACTACTCCCAGTGGGACGAGCAGCACGAGGTCGAGCCCTGACGGGGCGATCGAGTAACCTTTCACCGCACGGTTGACGCTGGCTGATCGGGATCCGGGCCTTGCCGGGGCAATCTCGAGCACCGCCAACCCGTCCATCATCACGATCGGGCGCAGGCCCACGGTTTCGAGCCAGCGCGCAGCGGCGCCGACATCGGTGACGTTGAGGTGCACATGGCCGACCGCGACCGGCGGCCTTTGATCGGTGGTGTCGGGCACGGCGATCTCCTCCACGTTAAATGCCATCCGGTTCTGCCAGATGTCCCCGGCGAATGCCTGCGCCCTGGCTGAAATGGGCCCGGGCCTGTCCTCGGGCCGGCCAACGGCCGGATCCGTGCGCTCGCAATGACTATTTGCGGTGGCGGTTCGATCGGATCGAAGCCGACCTAACCGCGCCAGAGATTGGCGAACTGGGTGGCGACGACCTTCTCGTACGGCGCGTCGGCCCGCAAGATCCCGACATCGCGGGCAAACCCATTCATCCCGGCGACAAATTCGCGCGAGATCGACGGGTCGTAATAGGGCAGGTCGCGGCGGACCAGCTCGGCGATCAGCGCTGCCGCGCCGGGCGGGAACAATTTGCGCCCAACCTCGGTCGCGCGCTCGGGATCGGCTTTGAGCGCCGCCTGGGTTTTGACCAGCGCCCCCACCGCCGCCGCTGCAATCTCGGGCGAATGCCGGATCAGCCGGTCGGTCGTGGCGAGCGCCGACATCGTGTAGTCGAAGCAGGGCTTTGGCCCGTCGCCGCGCCTCACATCGAGCACGACCGTACCGACCCCGCGGCGCACCGCGATCTCCGCACCCATGCCGTTCGCCCAGAAGCCGTCGATCAGCCCGTCCTCCAGCGCCTTGGCCGCGGTCAAGCCGAAATTGACGACGCCGCCAGTCGCCGCGGCCCCCGGCACCGGCGCGATCGTGACGCGATCGCGCTGCGGGTCGACCCCGGCCTCGGTCAACAGCCGGCGCAAGCCCATGTCGACCCAGGGTGCCGCCCCGATCGTCCTGCCCTTGACGACCCCGGCATCGCCGCGCCTCGCCCCGAGATCGGCGCGCATGACCAGAAACCAATACATGCCCTGCGCCTGGGCGCAGAGCAGCTTCGCCCCCTCCCATTCGGGAAAGGCCGCCAATACCGAATGCGCCGAGCCGCCGACGAAATCGATATAACCGTCGCGCAGCTCGCGATAGGCACGGTCGACCGGGAACACCAGCTCGAGCGACATGTCGAGCCCCTCGGCCGCGAAAAAGCCGAGCTCGACCGCGGCCGCCGCCGGAAAATACGAGTTCGAAACGAGGTCGGGGACGGCGAGCTTCATCGCACGCTCCTGATGCGCTACAAGCCGCCCATATCAAGCCGAGGACGGCATCGGATAGGGTGAGCGAAATGAGTGACAGCCACCGGCACGAACCCGTCGATTGGAAGCTTCACGGGGTCAAGGTCATCCCCGGCGACCAGCTCGACCCCAACACCGCGCAGACCCCGGGCATGGACCGCGCCGCCGCGATCAATTTCGCCCGTGTCGGCGCGCAAAAGATCTGGGCCGGCACGGTCAAGATCCACCCCAACGCCAAGACCGGCGCCCACCATCACGGCGCCCTCGAAAGCGTCATCTATGTGCTGAAGGGCCGGGCGCGGATGCGCTGGGGCGAGCATCTCGAATATGTCGCCGAGGCCGGCCCCGGCGATTTCATCTTTGTTCCGCCCTACGTGCCGCATCAAGAGATCAACGCCTCCTCCGACGCGACCCTCGAATGCGTGCTGGTGCGCAGCGACAACGAGGCGGTCGTCGTCAATCTCGACATCGAGCCGGTCGAGCCCCCGCAAGAAGTGCGCTGGGTCGACCCGATCCACCGCCATCCTTAGCCGCGCCTCGGCCGCCGAGCTCTGGTGGTATGAATTCGACATTTGATACTCGGTCATTTTGTCATGCCCGCGAAAGGGGGCACCCAGGGCAACATACTCCGTGCCCGCGGCCCTGGCGCCCCGCTCGCGTGCGGCGACGGAGCGATTGGGAACCATCTGTCTCGTTCGGACCACCAGAAGCCCGGTCAAGAATCGTTGGTAAATATTCGCTTGTCGCCATGCCGCGAACAGGGGAAAGCTCGAACCGCACGGGCTAAAGCCGTTTTTCTGGACCCCCGCTTTCGCGGAGGCGACGATAACCTGGTCATGTGGCTCGCTGGAGGAAAAATGATGAGCTACGAGCATATCCTGGTCGATCGTGAGGACGGGGTCGGCGTCGTCACCTTGAACCGGCCCGACAAGCTCAACGCGATGAACCGCAAGCTCACGGGCGAATTGCACGATGCGGTCAAGGAGCTCGACGCCGATGACGGCATCGGCTGCATCGTCGTCACCGGCGCCGGCGAGCGCGCCTTTTCCGCGGGCGGCGACATCCACGAGCAGCGCGAGGACGACCGCCGCTTCACCCAGGACGAGCTCGACGCCCGCCGCGGCCGCGCGAGCTACGAGATTGCAGCCTCCGCCAAGCCGACGATCGGCATGTTGAATGGCCTCGCCTACGGTGGTGCGGCGGTGCTGGCCTCCTCGCTCGACATGCGGATCGGCTGCGAGGATACCCGGTTTCGCTTTCTGGCGGCGGCTTACGGCCGGATCAACAGCACCTGGACCTTGCCGAACCAGGTCGGCTGGCCGATCGCCAAGGAATTGCTGTTTACGGCACGGGTGGTCGAGGCCGAGGAGGCCTATCGGATCGGGCTGTTGAACCATATGGTGCCGCGTGCCGAGCTGCGCGCCAAAACGATGGAGCTCGCCCGCGCGATCGCCGGGAACAACCGCGCCGCCGTCATCGGCATCAAGGCGCTGCTTCTAAAGCAGATGACGCAGAACCTCGAACAGCAATGGGCCGAGGAACGCCATTTCACGACCCATGTCGTGCGCGGCGCGCGGGCCGAGGAAGCTTTCCCCGAATTCATCGCCCGGCACGGCCGGCCGCTCGGCTAGCGCCGGTTTCGCTGCGATGGACCGTCGTCGGCAACGCCCGGCCGCCGGCGGTGTTAGCGAGCAAGGCAACTCTTCTGCTCGAAGGGCGACGACCCATGATCGGACGGGATCTGACCAGGCGCGGTTTTCTTTGCAGCTCGGCCGGGGCTGCCGGCGGGGCCGCGGTTTACCCCTCGCTTGCCCGCGCCGCGCCGCCGGGACCGCCGCCGGTGCAGACCCCGGACATGGTCGAGATCACGCTCGAGGTGAACGGCAAGCGGTGCCAGCTGACGATCGAGCCGCGCGTCACCCTGCTCGACGCGTTGCGCGAGCAACTGCGCCTCTTCGGCACCAAGAAGGGGTGCGACCGCGGCGCCTGCGGGGCATGCACGGTCCATGTCGACGGCCGCCGGGTCAATTCGTGCCTCACCCTGGCGGTGCGCTCGCAGGGTAAGGCGATCACGACGATCGAGGGCCTCGCCGACGCGGACGGCGAATTGCACCCGATGCAGGCCGCCTTCCTCGATCACGACGGGTTTCAGTGCGGCTACTGCACGCCGGGCCAGATCATGTCGGCGGTGGCATTGGTCGCCGAGGGCCGGCCATTGTCCGACGAAGCCGTCAAGGAATGGATGAGCGGCAACATCTGCCGCTGCGGCGCCTACCCGAATATCCGCGCCGCGATCAAGCAAGCGGTGAGGGGGGCCTGAGCGATGCAGCCCTTCACCCTTTCCACCCCCGGCAGCCTCGACACAGCGCTCGCCGCAGCGGCCGGGGTCGACACCAAATACATCGCCGGCGGCACCGATCTCGTGCAGCTGATGAAGGACTGGGTCGAGCGCCCGAACCACCTTGTCGACCTCGACGGCCTCCCCTTCGACCGCATCGAATTCAATGACGAAGGCGCCCATATCGGTGCGCTGGTGCGGATGAGCGACGCCGCCGACCATGTCGAGCTGCGTCGGCGCTGGCCGGTCATCGCCGAAGCGCTCCTCGCCAGCGCCTCGCCGCAATTGCGCAACATGGCGACGATGGGCGGCAACCTGCTGCAGCGCACGCGCTGCGGCTATTTCCGCGACACAGGCTTTGCCTGCAACAAGCGGCTCCCCGGCTCGGGCTGCCCGGCGATATCCGGCGACAACCGGCTGCTGGCGATCCTCGGCGGCAGCGAGCATTGCGTCGCGACCCATCCGTCCGATCTCGCCGTGGCGTTGACCGCACTCGACGCCGTCGTCGAATTGCGAGCGCCGGGTTCACCGAACCCCCGCCGCATCCCGCTCGGCGAATTCTACCTGCTGCCGTCGGACACCCCGCAGCGCGAGACCCAGTTGCAGCCGGGCGAGATGATCACGGCGATCCTGGTCCCGGCCGACACCGCCGGGTTGCGTTCGCACTACCTGAAGGTCCGCGACCGCGCCTCGTTCGAGTTCGCGCTGGTCTCGGCGGCGGTGGTGGTGAAAACGACGGACGGGCAGATCGCGCAGGCACGAGTAGCACTGGGCGGGGTCGGCACCCGGCCGTGGCGGCTGCCCGCGGTCGAAGCCGCCCTCGCCGGCGCCCCGGCGACCTCGTCCGCCTTCGCCGCCGCCGCGGCGCATGCCGCCGACGGCGCCCATCCGCTGCGCCAGAACGCGTTCAAGATCCCGCTGATGCAGCGCGCCATCGTCCGCGCGTTGACCATGGCGACGGCGTGAGGAGGACCCGCCCATGACCCTCGTCACCGGATTGCCGATCGACCGCCGCGACGGCCGGCTCAAGGTCACTGGCCGAGCCCGCTACGCCGCCGAGTTCGACATCGCCAACGTCGCCCACGCCGTCCTGGTCCAGAGCACGGCGACGAGCGGGCGGATCGCCGGTTTCGACCTCGCCGCCGCCCAGGCGGTGCCGGGCGTGCTCGCGATCGTCACCCCCGAGAACGCGCCACGGCTGCCGCAGGCCACCTCGCTGGGCCGGAACGAGGCGCGCGCCAATGTCGTGGCGGTCCCGCTCCTCCAGGACGACAAGGTCTATTACAACGGCCAACACATCGCGGTCGTCGTCGCCGACACGCTCGAGCGCGCGCAATACGCCGCATCCCTCGTCAAGGTCACCTACCGGGAGGGCGAGGCCGCCATCCGCATGACGGACGAGATGGCTCAAACCTACTCGCCCAAGCATTTCCGCAACGGCTCGCGCCCGCCCGACAGCCGCCGCGGCGACCCCGAGGCGGCGTGGGACGCGGCCCCGGTCCGCCTCGATTTGACCTACACAACCCCGGTCGAGCACCACAACCCGATGGAGCCGCACGCGACGATCGCGCTGTGGGACGGCGACCGGCTCACGGTCTATAGCGCCACCCAGGGCATCGACGCCTCGCAGCACACGCTCTCGGTGCTGTTCGGCATCAAGCCCGAGCAGATCCGGGTGATCTGCCCGTTTGTCGGCGGCGGGTTCGGCTGCAAGGGCACGACCTGGCCGCATGTCGCATTGGCCGCGATGGCGGCGCGGCAGGTCGGCCGCCCGGTCAAGCTCGTGCTGACGCGCGCGCAGATGTACACCTCCAACGGCTACCGGCCGCAGACCGTCCAGCACCTCAAGGTCGCCGCCTCCCCCGACGGCCATCTGCTCGGCATGCGCCACGACGTCGTGGCCGAGATGTCCGAGCCCGCGATCGGCGAGTTCGCCGAGCCGGCCGGGCTGATTACCGAGATGCTCTACGCCTGCCCGAACGTCGCGGTCACCCATCGCCTCGTGCCGTTGAACATGCCGTTGCCGACCTTTATGCGCGCCCCCGGCGAGGCGAGCGGCAGCTTCGCGCTCGAATCGGCGATCGACGAGCTCGCCGCCGCCGTCGGGCTCGACCCGCTCGCGGTGCGGCTCGCCAACTACACCGACACCGACCCGCACGAGGACAAGCCGTTCTCCAGCAAATCCCTGCGCCAATGTTACGCCGCCGGTGCGGAAGCCTTCGGCTGGGGCAGCCGCTCGCCGCCTCCCGGCTCGATGCGCGACGGCGGCGTGCTGGTCGGCTGGGGCATGGCGACCGCGACCTATCCGATGAACCGCTCGAAGGCGAACGCCCGCATCGTCTTCGACGGCGATGGCGGGGTCGTCGTGCAGGCGGCGACCCAGGACATCGGAACCGGCACCTACACGGTGATGGCGCAGCTCGCCGCCGACGCGTTGCAGATGCCGCTCCACCGCGTGCGCTTCGAGCTCGGCGACAGCCTGTTCCCGAGCGCACCGATCTCGGGCGGCTCCCAGACCGCCGCCAGCGTCGGGCCGGCGGTGCTGGCCGCGGTCGAGGCGGTAAAAGAGAAACTGTTCAAGCTCGCGCTCGCCGACAACCGCTCGCCATTCGCCGGCGCCGCCCCCGCCGATTTGGTGTTGGAGGGCGGCTTCGTGCGCCTGCGCGACGCCCCGCATCTGCGCGTCGACGTGCCGGGTCTGCTGGCAAAGAACGGGCTCGACCATTTCGAGGCGGTCGGCAGCGCCGCCCCCGGCGACGAAAAGCAGCACTTTTCGATGCACTCGTTCGGCGCGCAATTCGTCGAGGTGCGGGTCGACCCTCTATTGCGCGAGATCCGTGTGAGCCGTGTTGTCGGCGCCTTCGCCGCGGGCCGCATCCTCAACGCCAAGACCGCGCGCAGCCAGGCCTTGGGCGGCATCGTCTTCGGCATCGGCATGGCGCTCCTCGAAGAGACCGCGATCGACCCCAATATCGGCCGCGTCACCAACCCCAACGTCGCCGAGTACCTGATGCCGGTAAACGCCGACATCCCCGACATCGAGACGATCTTCATCGAGGAGCAAGACCGCCTGATCAATCCGATCGGCGTCAAAGGCCTGGGCGAGCTGCCGATCGTCGGGGTCGCCGCCGCGATCGCCAACGCCGTTTGGCACGCCACCGGCACCCGTGTCCGCACCCTCCCGATCCGCCTCGAAACCCTGCTGACGTAGGTAGCGGGGGCGGCG
>DATKHX010000501.1:0-3620 GCA_035510075.1 Allostellaceae bacterium | reverse complement strand
TCGCACAACACACCGACGCGGTTCATCTCCGCCACAACCTCGTGACCAAAACCGCTGAGCCCGGTGTCGCGGCGCTCGTAACAGCCTGCGCCCGCCAGGTTCTGAGTATTGTAGGTGAGCTGCATGACCCCGACACCGAGTTCTTTAAACAGCGACATATATCCGATCTGATCTTCCAAGGCCGAGGTGTTTTGAAAGCCGAGAATGATGCCGGTTTTCCCTTCGGCTTTTGCGCGCCGGATGTCGGCCGCGGTGCGCACCGGGGCGATCAAGTCGGCGTTGTCGGCAAACCAGCGTTTCCTTTGCGCAATATTGCGCATCGTGTCGACGAACCCCTCCCAGATCGAGCATGTGCAATTCGCGGCGGTCAATCCGCCCCGTCGCATGTCGGCAAATACCGCGCGGCTCCATTTCGGAGATGACGAGACCGTCTAATAAATCTAGCTGGCCCCTTGTGCACCCCGACTTTCGTGTCGTCTCCGAACCGGATCAGGGTACCGTCAGACGGTACACCCGCGCCGCAGTGCCGCTGTAGAGCTCGGTCTTTTCGACGGCCGACGCGTTGGCGGTGATGCGTTTGAAGGCATTCCACAGCTCGGTGTAGCCGCCCGATTGCTTGTCCGGCGGGAAATTGCTCTCGAACATGCAGCGGCTGGGGCCGAAAGCTTCGATGCAGGGCTCGATATATTGGCGCCACGCCGCGGCGAGGTCTTCGGACGACGGCGGGACATCGCGCTCGTGGAAGTCGAACCCAAACGAGGTCATGCCGACGCCGCCGAGCTTGACATTGACGTTCGGGCATTTGGCGAGTTCGGCGATGTCCTTCTTCCAGCCGGTCAAGATCTCCTGGCGGCGCCCGCTATAGGGGCCGACGCCGAGGACCCCGCCGACATGGTTCAGGATGATCGTGGTGCCGGGGAAGGCGCGGGCAAGGTCGATCGCATCCGGCAATTGCGGGTGGTATTGCCAGGATTCGAAGCTGAGGCCCAGCGGCGCGAGCTGGGCAAAGCCCTCGCGGAATTTGGGGTCGCGCACCAGATGCGGCGGCACCACGCGAGTGGCGAACTTCTGGATCGAGTCGTTGCTGTCCCATGACACACCGTGGCGGATGCCGCGAAAGCGCCCGCCGCCCACTCGGATTTCGGTCTCTAATACCTCGCGCACGCGGGCGCCGAGGGTCAGGTCGGCGTGGCCGATGATCGCCTCGGCGACGCGGCACGGGCCATAACCGCCCGAGGCGCTCATTGCCGCGATGCCGTTGACGAACTCAACCTCGCCGACCGGCGCGATCTCGGCCGGCCCGTCCTTGCGGTACATTGAACGGCATTCGAGAAAGACGGTCGACACGATGTTGTGACCACCGCTGAGGTCGTCGAGCAATTCCGGCAACAGGTAACGCCCGCGCTGCGGCGTATCCCAGAAATGATGATGCGGATCAATGATCGGTAGCCCTTGCTCCAGCGCCGCTTCGCTTGGGCGCTTGGCCAACCAAGCTTGCAGCTCGGCATCGTTGCGGTATCCGGTGCCGCGGTATTCGCCCTTCGCATCCCCCGTCATGATATCCTCCCTCACTCGACGGCCACCCGCTCAGAGACCTTTTCGCCACGGAACGCTGGGATCACCTCGATCCCGAACCGGTTAGAAGCCAATTCCCTACGCATCCGAACAAATATTATGCGGCCTTGCAGGGAATTTAAATCGGCGATCAGGGAAGTTTCCGGCTTGATCAGGGAATCCCACTCTCGTCCGCTATTTTGGCCCGACCGATCCCGATCCTCCCGAGAGATCTTGAACGTTGCCCGAGAAGGCAAAGAGGGCTTTGTCCTCGGTGAATCTGGGGGCGCGCGGGCGCGACCCACGCCCCAGCGCGAAAAGGCCGGGGTGGCGAGCGTGGCTTCACGAACGCGGCGAGCGACCGCCGGGGGACCGAGGGTTCGAATCCGTCTCCCTCCAGCGCGGAGTCTGTCTACCTGAATCGGGAGAGATCGCCGGGCCCGCCCGGCATAGGCTGTTAGCTCAAGCACCCGTCCCCGCGTCTCGCGCGACTTTGATCGCGGCCATAACACGGCGAGGGGTGATCGGGGTTTCGTTTACCTCGGCACCGATCGCGGCGAGGGCATCGCGGACGGCGTTGGCGATGGCCGCGGGTGGGGCGACCGCTCCGCCTTCTCCCATGCCCTTCATGCCGTATTCGGTATGTGGCGTAGGCGTGTGGAGATGGCCGATCTTGATCGCCGGCATTTCGGCCGCACCCGGCAGCAGGTAGTCGGCCAGGGTGCCGGCAAGTGGCTGGCCGGTCACATCGTAAGGTATTTCTTCGTAAAGGGCGGTGCCGATGCCTTGCACGACGCCGCCCCTGATCTGGCCTTCGACGATCATTGGGTTGACCATCGTGCCGCAATCCTCGGCGACCGCGAAATCGAGGATCTCGATAAAACCAGTCTCCGGATCGACCGCGACGACAGCACCATGGGCCGCGTAGGAAAAGACGCCGGTGCCGATCGCCGGCTCGTAGGTCGCGGTCGCGTCAAGCAACGGATCGACGTCCGGCGGCAATCCATCCATCCGCAGATGCGCCACCTTGGCGATCTCGCCGACCGTGACCGAGCCCTGCGGCCCCCATACCGCGCCGTCGGCGTAGCGCACTTCGGCCGGATCGGACTGCAGCAGGTGGGCGCCGATGCGGGTCAGCTTGTCGCGCAATATCCGGGTGGCACGAGCGACGGCACCTCCCGCCATCACCATGCTGCGCGAAGCAAACGTGCCGAAGCCGAAGGCACTGATCTCAGTGTCGCCGTGGCGCACGGCAATCCGCGCCGGGTCGATGCCGAGCTCCTGCGCGGCGATCTGCGACAGGGCGGTCTCCAGCCCCTGGCCGTGCGACTGGATACCGACCATCAGAACGGCGCTGCCGTCGGTCAGGATGCGCGCCGTGCAGCTCTCGTAGCCCGGGATGATGGCGGCATCTCGGGAGGCGTACTCGGCCGCGCCACCCGCGCTCTGCTCGGTGAACGAGGCGAAGCCTATGCCGATCAGCCGGCCGCCGGGCTCACCCCGTTTCTGGCGGGCGCGCACCGCCGGCAGATCGAGCAACTGGGCGCATAAACGGACAGCGGCGGCATAGTCGCCACCATCGTAGTGCATCCGACCGACCGAGAGGTACGGCATCTGTTCGGGCCGGACCATGTTTTCTGTGCGTACCTCGAACGGGTCGCGCCCGACCGCCCGGGCGACCTCGTCGATGGTTCGCTCGATCGCAAAGCATGCGCCCGTGCGGCCGACCCCGCGATAGGGCCCGAACGGCGCCTTGTTGGTCGCCACTGTGCAGCCGTGCGCCCGGTAATTGGCGATCGTATAGGGCCCCGGCAGGCACCTCGCCGCCATGTTCGTCTCCGAGTAGGGCCCTCGCGGCCACATACCATAGGCGCCCGCATCAACAACGATATCGGCATCGATGCCGAGCACCTTGCCGTGCCGGTCGGCATAGGCGGTGACCCGGTAATGGTGGTCGCGGCTGTGAGCCGAGGCTAACAGATGCTCGGTGCGGTCTTCGACCCAGCGCACCGGATGGTCGAGTTCGAGCGCCAGCGCGGCGAGGATGATCTCTTCCGGATAAAGCC
>DATKHX010000500.1:0-5940 GCA_035510075.1 Allostellaceae bacterium | reverse complement strand
TAGGACCGCATGGTCCCGCACCCAGTTCAGCTGCAATGCCCGGCGCGGGCCGAGATACGGCCGATGGCCGTGGAAAGACCGGTCGCTGCGCCGAAACGCCAGCATCGTCCCGGCGAGCGGGACAATCTCGCGCGCATAATCCTCGAGATCGTCGGGCCGGCGCAGCAGCCGCAGCCGGCCTTCGGCAGGCTCCCAAGAGGGGTTCATGTAGAGCAGCAGCGTGATGATCTTGGTTTCGGAATCGGTGTGGATGCGCCCGTCCCTGCCGTCGCCCATGCCGCGCGCCGTCAATAAAATCGGCCGTCTGCCGAGGTCGATCCCGAACTTGCCGCCGATCGCGCGGCCGAGCTCCGGGCCGGTCAGCGCCGCGACGAGCCCGCCGAAGACCGGCCCGTATCTCAGGCTCTCGATCGGATAGCTACCGGAGCCGCGGGTCAGCGGGAAATCGGCGACGATTTCAGAGAGCGCGTCGCCGCGGATGAAATGTTCGACGACGACGAAATCGAACGGGTCGCGCTCGAGTGGCGCGGCTTCCAGGCGATCGAGATCGAGCATGACCAAGCTCAGCTCCGAGATTCCCGATGTTGCAATAATCGGGTTGTAGGCTGGGGCGCAAGCTCGGCGCAGTCAACGGGTGCAGCAAGCCTCGGCCGCCGCGTCAAATAACACTTCGCCGCGGTAGGCGGCTGGGTTAGAGGTAGCCCTCGCCGCGAGAAGCCGACCGACAGCCGAGAGGGGGCATGCAACAGCGCTGGGGCCTGCCCCTCGTCGCCTGGCCGCTGCGGCTTCGCCCCACCCTTTGGGACCTCGTGGCGCTGCCGGTAGTGCTGGGAGTGTTGGCGCTGATCGCCTGGGGCGGCTCGGCGATGAGTGTGCGCTATCAGCTGGGTCAGCCCCTGGCGATCAGCCTCGACCCGTGGGCTTTGCCGGCCTACGCGCTGCGCACCGTCTTGCGCATGGGTTGGGCATTGGTCGCCTCGCTCGTCTTCAGCCTCGCCTATGCCGCCCTCGCCGCGAAGAGCCGCCAGGCTGAGAAGATCCTGATCCCGCTGCTCGACGTTCTGCAATCGGTGCCGATCCTCGGTTTTTTGTCGATCACCGTGACCGGGTTCATAGCACTGTTCCCCGGCCGGCTGCTCGGGGTCGAATGCGCCGCGGTCTTCGCGATCTTTACCTCGCAGGCCTGGAACATGACGTTCAGCATCTACCAATCGCTGCGTACCGTTCCGGGCGAGCTGATCGAAGCCGCGCGCATGTATCACCTCTCGCCATGGCGGCGGTTTTGGCGGCTCGAAGTGCCGCATGCCGTCCCGTCGCTGGTGTGGAACATGATGATGTCGGTCTCGGGTGGCTGGTTCTTTGTCGTCGCCTCCGAGGCGATCACCGTCGCCGGCCACACGATCCTGCTGCCCGGTGTCGGCTCCTACATCGCGACCGCGATCGACAAGGAGGATCTGCCGGCGATCGGCTGGGCCGTCCTCGTCATGTTCATTGTCATCCTGCTGTACGACCAGCTGTTGTTTCGCCCGCTGATCGCCTGGTCGCGCAAGTTCCAGCCCGAGACCGCGCCCGACGAGGACAACGTCCGGCCGTGGTTTCTGATCATGCTGCAGCGCGCCCGCCTGATCGAGCTGGTCCAGTCGGGATTGCTGTGGCTCAACCATTGGGTTGACAGCACCATCGCCGGGTTCGCTCGGCTGCGCTTGCGCCCGGCCGAGCGGCCCCCCAGACCGATTTTCGAGCGCCTCTTCGACCTCGCGGTTCTCGGCCTCTCGATCGCCGCCGCCGCGTGGATGATCCTCTACATCCGCGCGCATGTCGACGCCGCCGAGATCGGCTGGGTCTTTGTCCTCGGTTTGATTACCGCGATCCGCGTCTTGGTGCTGATCGCGATCGCCTCGCTGATTTGGGTCCCGATCGGGGTTGCGATCGGTCTGCACCCGCGCCTTGCCGACCGGGCGCAGCCGATCGTCCAGTTCCTCGCCGCGTTTCCGGCGAATTTGTTCTTTCCGCCGGTGGTGCTGCTGATCGTGCGCTTTCACCTGAACGCGCAAATCTGGCTGAGCCCGCTGATGATCCTCGGCACGCAATGGTACATCCTGTTCAATGTCATTGGCGGCGCTTCGGCATTGCCGGCCGAATTGCGGCGGGCGGCGCAAAATTTCGGCGTGCGAAGATGGTTGTGGTGGCGCCGGGTGATGCTGCCGGCGATCTTCCCGGCCTATGTCACGGGAGCCGTCACCGCCGCCGGCGGGTCGTGGAATGCGAGCATCGTCGCCGAAGTGGCGCAGTGGGGTAACACCGTGCTGACCGCGACCGGGATCGGCGCCTACATTGCGCGCACCACGGCGGCCGGCGACAGCGCGCGCATAGCACTCGGGATCAGCGTGCTGTGTCTCTACGTGCTGGCCTTCAACCGGCTGCTGTGGCGCCGGCTCTATGATGTCGCCGCCGAACGTTTGCGGCTCGACTGACGAAAGCTTCAGCGCCAAAGGGACACCGACGATGCGTATTGGACAGAGCGAAACGAGGGTGGCGGCGCCGGATGCCGCGGCAACGTCCGCATTGCAAATTCGGGAAAAGCCGACAACCGCCCCGCTGCTGCGCGCCACGAGCGTCTGCAAAACCTACCAGATGCCGGATCATCTGAGCCGGCTGGTGCTCGACCATATCGACTTTACGTTGCGCGACGGCGAGATCGTTGCGATCCTCGGGAAGTCGGGCTCGGGCAAGTCGACCTTTCTGCGCATCCTCGCCGGCCTGATCCCGGCGAGCGACGGGGCGGTCGAATATCGCGGGCGGCGGGTGACCGACCCGGTCAACGGCATCGCGATGGTATTTCAGAGCTATGCGCTGTTCCCCTGGCTGACCGTGCTCGGCAATGTCGAGCTCGGGCTCGAGGCGCAGGGCGTGTCGGGCGCCGAGCGGCGGCGCCGAGCGGTCGAAGCGATCGACGTGATCGGTCTCGACGGGTTCGAGAACGCCTATCCCAAGGAGCTCTCGGGCGGCATGCGGCAGCGCGTCGGCTTCGCCAGGGCACTCGTCGTCAACCCCGACGTGCTGCTGCTCGACGAGCCGTTCTCGTCGCTCGACGTGCTGACGGCGGAGACCCTGCGCGGCGACCTGCTCGATCTGTGGGACGACCGCCGCATCCCCACCAAGGGCATTCTCTTGGTGTCGCACAACATCGAGGAGGCGGTCGAGATCGCCGACCGCATTCTGATCTTCAGCAGCGACCCCGGCCGCATCCGCGCCGACATCCCGATAGCACAACCGCGCCCGCGCGACATGCAGAACGCCGGGATCCGGCAGGTCGTCGACCGGGTGTACACGCTGTTGACCGAGACCGGCCGCGACGGGCGGCGCGGCGCGAAGCCCGAGCAGGTCGGCATCGGCTATCGCGTGCCGGACGCGGCGGTGCAGCAGCTGTCGGGGCTGATCGACACGCTGAGCGAGGCGCCCTATCACGGCCGCGCCGACCTGCCGCATCTCGCCGACGAGGAAAACCTCGTCATGGACGAGCTGTTCCCGCTGATCGAGACCTTGCAGCTTTTGGGCTTTGCCCATGTCAGCGACGGCGACATCGAGTTGACAGCGCTTGGCCGTGCCTATGCCGAGGCCGATATGCTGGCGCGCAAGCAGCTCTTTGCCGACGCCGTGGTCAAGCGCGTGCCGCTTGCCGCCCATATCCGGCGCATTCTCGATGAACGCCCAGAGCACCAGGCGCCAGCCGCGCGCTTTCTGCGCGAGCTCGAAGATCACTTGTCCGAAGAAGAGGCCGAGCGGGTGCTGGAAACCGTCATCGATTGGGGCCGGCACGCCGAGCTGTTCGCTTACGACTATGACAGCGAGGTGCTGAACCTGGAGAATTTCTGACCGGCTGGAGAATTTCTGACCGGCACGCGGCCTTCGGCGGATCCGCGGTCGGCGACCTGATCCGGTTCATTTGTGCTGATCAGCCGCCGCCGTCAAAGAAGCTCTGCGCGATTTCACCCCGCGCGACCTGCGGAAATACCAGCCGGGCGTAGAAAGTGTCGCGCTTGGCGACAAATCCGGCGCCGACGATCGTCGACCAGCTGTCCAAGGATTCGATCCTGACATACGCCTCCTGGCCGGCAACGAGGGCGACGTTTGTCGATTGGTCGAAGTCCCGACCGTAGCTCGCGACTTCAACGTGATAGATTCCGGGCGGGACGTCGCGATAAAAGGCGCCGCCCAGTTGCGCGTACCCGGCATAGACGCCGTTCATCGTCACCTTGGTCATGTTGAGCGTTTCGGAAGGAAGATAGACCCGATAGAACCAGATCCGCGCCTCGCCCTGCGGGATCGGCGGGACCGACACCGAGCCGACCGGCGGATTGCGGGCGCAAGCCGCGAGCGCCGCGAGCGCGAAGAGCACTCCGAGCAATCGCCAGCGGTGCCGCTGGCATGTCGGTAAAGGACGTTGCTCCAGTACAGGTCGCGTCATTGGTGTTCCGTGCCTCTGCAGAGCCGCTGGATCAATATGCTGCCGGTCTTCGGCAGACGCCATAAGGGCCGAGTTTGAGCGGTCTGCGATGCGCGCAGCGCGCGTCTTGTGGCTATACCGTATCCGCGGTTAGCTTATCCCCGATCGCCGAGCTGAATTTCCACCAGCTCCCCATTTCGCGTGGATCGGAATGCGCATCCTGTTGCTGCTGTCGCTGCTGTGTCTTGCCACCTGTACCCAACCCACCATAAGCAAAATCGACTATCGGACCTTCAAGATCGAATCCGGAGGGATTCCGGGCGGGTCGGACGCGCCCAACCGGCGAATAGCCGCGCAGGTCTGCCCGAACGGCTACCGGGTGATCGATCAGAGCGCTCATCAAAACACGCCCGACCGCGCCCGCGACGAGATCGGCAGCACCTTCACCACCTGGACCGTGCGCTGCCTTTGAGGCTGGCAGTCACCGCGGCCGCAGGGTCGGAAACGCGATCACGTCGCGGATCGACGGGCTGTCGGTCAGCAGCATGACCAGGCGGTCGATGCCGATGCCGAGCCCGCCGCATGGCGGCAATCCGTATTCGAGCGCCGTAACGTAATCCTCGTCGAGTGGCTGCGCCTCCTCGTCGCCGGCGGCGCGCGCCCGCATCTGGGCTTCGAAACGCGCGCGCTGGTCCTGCGGGTCGGTCAGCTCGGAAAAGGCGTTGGCGACCTCCCAACCGTAAATGTACGTCTCGAACCGCTCGGCGAGCCGCGGGTCGGCCCGGTCGGCCTTGGCGAGCGGCGAGATGTCGCGCGGAAAGCCAGTGACGTGGGTCGGCGCGATCAGCGTGTCCTCGACCCGCGCGCCAAACACCGCTTCGAGCGCCTGGCCCCAATTCTCGCTTCCGGCGAGGGCGACGCCGAGTGCGGCGGCGGCGCCGCGGGCATCCTCGGCATTGTCGAGCGCCAGAAAATCTACGCCGGTCGCCTCCTGCACGAGCTCGGCCATGCTCCGCCGCGGCCACGGCGGCGACAGGTCGATCCCGGTCCCGCCATAGCCGAACCGCAACGTGCCGAGCACAGCCTCGGCCGCATTCGCGATCAGCGCCTCGGTCAGCTGCATCATCGCGCTGTAGTCGACATAGGCCTCGTAGAGCTCGAGCGAGGTGAACTCCGGGTTGTGGCGCGGCGACAGCCCTTCGTTGCGGAAGCAGCGGTTGATCTCGAACACTTTGTCGGAGAGGCCGCCGACGACCAGCCGCTTTAGGTGCAACTCGGGCGCGATCCGCAGATAAAGGTCGATGTCTAGCGCGTTGTGATGAGTGACAAACGGCTTGGCCGAGGCGCCGCCGGGGATCGTGTGCAGCATCGGCGTCTCGACCTCGAGATAGCCGCGCGCGACGAGATGGCTGCGCAACGCCGCGACGATCCGGCTGCGCCGGCGCAAGGTCTCGCGGCTTTCGGGGTTCATGATCAGGTCGAGATAGCGCTGG
>DATKHX010000499.1:0-2644 GCA_035510075.1 Allostellaceae bacterium | reverse complement strand
TCCTCCGCCACCACGAGCGCTTGCGCCGCCTATGGTGCCTCGCCTAACGGCGTTTGCCGGATCAAGCGGGACCCGAGAGGTCGGTGTCGCGGATCGGCAATTGGCGAATGCGCTTACCGGTGGCGGCGAAGATCGCATTAGTGACCGCGGGCGCCACCGGCGCCGCCCCCGGCTCGCCGACCCCACCCCATTTCCTGCCGCCGGTCAGCGCCAAATACGTCTCGATCTTCGGCGCCTGAGCCATCCGCACGACCGGATAGGTGTCGAAATTGGTCTCGACGACGGCGCCGTCCTTGACCGTGTTCTTGCCGAAGAGAGCCGCCGACAAACCCCAGATGGTGCCCCCCTCGAGCTGTTCGGCCACGGTCAGCGGATTGACCGCATGCCCGCAATCGAGGGCGACGACGACGCGTTTGACGGCGACTTCGCCCTTGGTCACCGCGACCTCGGCAACCGCACCGACGATCGAGCCGTAGCATTCATGGATCGCGATGCCCCGCCCGCTCCCGGCCGGCAGCTTCCCGCCCCAGCCGCTCTTTTCGGCGAGCGTGTCCAGCACGTGCACGAAATCGGCGCGCCCCGCGAGCAATTTGCGGCGGAATTGGTAGGGATCCTCGCCGGCAGCGTGCGCCATCTCGTCGACAAAGCTTTCGATCGCAAAGGCATTCTGCGAGCTGCCGACCGAACGCCAGAACGACACCGGTATGTGTGTGTTCTTTAAGACGCAACCGACCCGGGTGCTGGGGACCGCGTAGGGCGAGTTGGCGAGCCCTTCGACCGCCATCGGCTCGATGCCGCTGTCGACCTTGCTGCGGCCCAAGGAGCGCAGCAGCGAGCCGACCGCAGTGCGGATGTCGAGTGCGGTGGGCGCGCCGTCGGCGGCAAACGCGGCCGCGAAGCGGATCGCCGCCTGCGGGCGGAAGCGGTCGTGGGCGATGTCCTCCTCGCGCGTCCAGACGAGCTTGACTGGCTTGCCGACCGCCTTCGATACCGTGATCGCCTGGATCATCTCGTCGTTGAACGAGCGCCGGCCAAAGCCGCCGCCGCAGAAGCAGTTGTGGACAAAGACCTTGTCCGGCGGCAGGCCGGCGGCTTTGGCCGCGGCGGTTAATGTGCCAAGCGCGTTCTGCGTCCCGATCCACACATCGAGCCGATCGGGCCGGTAATGCGCGGTGGCGTTGAGCGGCTCCATCGGCGCGTGCGCGAGATAAGGCACCTCATAGACCGCCTCGATGCGTTTGGCAGCGCCCTCCATGGCCTTTTCGACATCGCCGTCGTTGCGCGCCATGGCGGCCGGCCCGTCGAGTGCGGCGCGGTAGGCCTTGGCGAATTGCGCGCTGTCGCTGCCGGCACCGGCGCCCCGGTCCCATTCGACCTTCAGCGCCTCGGCGGCCCGCTTGGCGCGCCAGAAGCGGTCGGCGACGACCGCAACCGCATTGTCCAGCTTGACCACCGCTTCGACGCCGCGCATCGCCCTTGCCGCCCCCTCATCCACACTCTTCAGCGTGCCGCCCGGCACCGGGCAGCCGCGGACCGCGGCGTAAACCATCCCCGGCACCCGCGTATCGATGCCGTAGGCCGCGGTGCCGTTGATCTTGAGCGGCACGTCGAGCCGCGGCTTGGGCGTGCCGGCTAATGTCCATTGCTCGGGCGCCTTGATTTCGGGCTCCTTGTCGGGCGTGACCTTGGCGGCGTCCGCGGCGAGCGCGCCGTAACCGAGGCTGCGCCCGCTCGGCTTGTGCCTCACTGTGCCGAGCCTGGCTTCGCATTCCGTCTCCGGCACCCCCCAACGTTTGGCGGCGGCCAGCACCAGCCGCACCCGCGCCGAGGCCCCGACCTGCTGCATCTGCTGATGCGACAACCGCACCGAGTGGCTGCCGACCGAAGACATGTCCTTGCCATAGACAAAGTCCTCGCGCAGGTTGCGGTTCGCCGAGGCGAACTCGGCCGTGACCTTCGACCAGTCGGCTTCGAGCTCCTCGGCGACCATCATCGGCAATGCCGTAAAGCTGCCCTGCCCCATCTCCGAACGCGGGTAGCGGATGACGATCCTGTCGTCGGGCTCGATCACAAGCCAGGCATTGAACTCGTGAGGATCGGCGGTTTCCGGGCTCCACGGCTGGGCCGCGACCGGCAGGGCCTCGGCCGGTGCTATGCCGACCGCGAGGCCGCCCGCCGCGGTCAGCCCGGTGACGATGAACTGGCGGCGCGACAGCGCCGGCTTGGCGATGCTTCCGTCCATGGCGCCCTCCTCAGCTCTTGATCAGTGCGGCGGCGCGGTGGATCGCCGCCCGGATGCGCGGGTAGGTGCCGCAGCGGCAGATGTTGGTGATGCCGGCATCGATATCGGCATCGCTCGGCTGCGGGTTCTCTCTCAAGAAAGCCGCCGCCGCCATGATCTGCCCCGACTGGCAATAGCCGCATTGCGGCACGTCCCCGGCGAGCCAAGCCACTTGCACCGGATGCGTGCTGTCGGGCGACAGCCCCTCGATCGTCGTGATGCTCTTGCCGTCGACATCGCCGACCGCAACCGAGCACGAGCGCACCGCCGCGCCCGCGACATGGACCGTGCAGCAGCCGCATTGCGCGATACCGCAGCCGAATTTGGTCCCCATGAGCCCCAATTCGTCGCGCACTACCCATA
>DATKHX010000498.1:0-4698 GCA_035510075.1 Allostellaceae bacterium | reverse complement strand
GATCGGGGTATTCGGCGCGGTAGCGGGCGAACAGCGCATCCCACTCGGCGTGCAGCTTTTTGCCGCGGGCGCCGAAATGAGCGGCGAAATGCTCGCGCACACCCTCTGGCACGAGGAATTGGGCGTCCTCCGGCCAGCCATAGCGGCGCTTGGTTTCCTTGACCTCCTCCGCACCCAACGGCTCGCCATGCGCGGCCGAGGTATCCTGCTTGTGCGGCGCGCCGTATCCGATATGGCTCTCGACGATGATCAAGGTTGGCCGGTCGGCGGTGCGTCGGGCATCGGCGATCGCATCGGCGATCCGCTCGCGGTCGTTGGCGTCGCTGACCCGCAACACCTGCCAGCCATAGCCGAGAAAACGGGCCGCGACATCTTCGCTGAACGCGAGGGCGGTGTGGCCTTCGATCGTGATGTGGTTGCTGTCGTAGATCCAGCAGAGATTGCCGAGGCGCAGATGGCCGACAAGCGAGGCCGCCTCGCTGCCGACACCCTCCATCATGCAGCCGTCGCCGCACAGCGCGAAAACGTCGTAATCGAAGATATCGAAGCCCGGCCGGTTGAAATGCTTGGCCAGCCAGTCGGCGGCGATCGCCATGCCGACGCTGTTGGCGATGCCCTGGCCGAGCGGGCCCGTCGTGGTCTCGACACCGGAAGTAAGGTGGTATTCGGGATGACCGGGGCATTTGCTGCCGAGCTGGCGGAAGTGCTTCAAGTCGTCGAGCGCCACCGAGGGCGTGCCGAGACGCTCGTACTCAGCGTCGACCGAGGTGACGCCGGTCAGATGCAACAGCGAATAGAGCAAGGTCGAGGCATGGCCCGAGGACAGCACAAAGCGGTCGCGGTTGGGCCAGATCGGATCGGCTGGATCAAAGCGGAGATATTGCTGCCACAAGGTGTAGACGACCGGCGCCATCGCCATCGGGGTGCCCGGATGGCCGGAATTGGCCTTCTGGACGGCATCGATGCACAAGGTTCGGATGGTGTTGACGCAAAGATCGTCAATTGGCCCGGCAGGCGCCATCATCCTCTCTCCATCGACGAGTTAGCGCGGCTCACTGGCCAATTCCGATATTGGCTTCAGTATAGTAGCGATTTGTTCGACAATCCGGTCTACCGGCTGATTGATCGTGATCGTGATCGGGTTTTCATCCGGAGCCGGCGGTTCTAGGGCGGCGAACTGGCTGTCGAGCAGGCTAGCCGGCATGAAATGCCCACGCCGGGCCGCGAGGCGTTCGGCGATCAGCCCGCGGGATCCTTCGAGGTATACGAGGCGAACCCCGGCGCGCTCGCCGATGATCCGGCGGCGATAATCCCGCTTCAGAGCCGAGCAGGTGGCGACGCCGCAGACGCCCTCGGCCTGCCACGCGTCGATTGCCTGCCCGATCGCGGCGAGCCACGGCACCCGGTCGGCGTCGGTCAGCGGATGGCCGCTTTGCATCTTTGCCACATTCTCCGGCGGGTGAAGCCGATCCCCCTCGATAAATTCCCAACCGAGCCGCTCCGTCAGGCGCTCCCCGACCGCCGTCTTGCCGGCACCCGCGACGCCCATGATGACGGCAATCGACGGGGTGTCATCGTTATGCCGCACGTTTCGCGATCCCCGCCATCGGCAACCATACTTATAAAGCGAGGCTCGTCGCCGGTCGACCCGATATTCTTGAAGATCATGCGACAGCGACGGACCCGTTTGCGCCGAGGCGCCGGCGGCATGATCGTTGGTCTCGGCTCACAGAACTTGAACAGTGGTTCTTAAATTCAGCCGGCGGCGCGGCTTGTCAGCCGGAGCCGGGCAGGCCGGAGCGAAACACCGGCGAGCCGCTCGGGGTCTCGGCAAGCGTGCCGGTCGCCGGTTCGAGCGTCACCTCCAGCTCTCCTTTGCCGGCCAAAAGCCGGGTGTTCGTCGGGGTCTCGGCCATGATTTTGCGGCCGGACCGCGGCAGCAGTCCGAGCGGCCGGGGCGGCCCCGCCGCGGGTGCGTCGAGCCACAGCTGATAGCTCTTGCCGGCAGGCGGCGCCGGCGGGTCGAGGGCGTCGACGGCGATCTGATGCGCGGTCTGGGCGAGGCGGATGGCCCACCCCGGATGTTGGCGGGTATCGCGCAAAACGGCAACGACCGGGCGGTCGGCAAAATCGGGCGGCGCGCGCGACACCAGCGCCGCCACGATCAAGGCGAGCCCTGCGGTCGCCAGCACCGCCGCCGCGCCCCCGAACCGGGCGCCAAGCCAAAGCTGCTCGACCGAAGCCACCGCCGCCGCTACGCGCTTACGGGTGGGCTGCCGGCAGAAAGCGAAGCGCCGAGAGGATGATGCCGACGGCGACGACCAACATCCCGCGGACCTTGATAATCAGGCGCTGTTCGAGGTCGCGCAGCCCAATCTGCATGTCCGCCTTGGTAACGAGCTCCCCGCCGCTTATCGCCTCGGCGACGGCTTCGGCCGCCTCTTCGGCGTGCTCGGGTGTGAAGCCAGCCTTGTCGCGCAGTCTTCGCGCCAGCTTCAGCGTGTCGAAAGCGACGCCGGTCATCGCTATCGCCTCACCTTTCGCGTGGAGCCCACATTGCCATCCTAATCATATGGCAGCGAGAATGTCGGATGGCATCGGCCACACCGCGTACGGAATCACCGCCGCGCTTTGGCGGCGACGGGCGAGATCAGCACCCGGTCGACCCGGCGGCCGTCCATGTCGACGACCTCGAACTGGTAGCCGTCGGTGGTGACCCGGTCCGCGATCATCGGCACGCGGTTCAGGCGCGCCATCATGTAGCCGCCGAGGGTATGGAAATCGGCGTCTTCGCCGGTCAAGTGCGACAAGCCGAGCACCTGCTTCAGCTCGTCGAGACCGACCATGCCGTCCAACAGCCAGGTGCCGTCCTCGCGCCGCACCACTCGCTGGTCGGCATCGGCCGAGCCGGGTATGTCACCGACCAGAGCTTCCAGAATGTCGCTCGGCGTTACCAGCCCTTCGAGATCGCCGTACTCGTCGACGATCAACGCCATCGGCTCGCCCGAGCTTTTGAACATGTCGAGCACGCGCAATACCGACACCGTATTCGGCATGTAGAGGGGCGGACGGGTCGTCGCCCGAAAATCGAGCGGCTGTCCCGCTAGGCAGCGGGCGAGCAAATTCTTGGCCTCGACGATCCCGACCACCTGCTGGGACCCGCCCTGCACGACCGGAAGGCGGGAATAGGGGCTGTCGCGGATCTTGCGACGATTCTCGTCTTCGGGGTCGTCGAGATCGAGCCATTCGATCCGAGTGCGCGGCGTCATGACCGTGTTTGCCCGGCGATCGCCGAGCCGCAGTGCCATTTCGACGATTTCGGTTTCGGCCTGCGGGATATGGCCGGACGCCGTTCCCTCGCGCAGCATAAAGCTGATCTCCTCGTCGGTGACCGGCGGCGTCCCTTCGCTGCGCAGCGGCAGCAGGCGCAACATCAGATTGGTCGAGGCGCTCAAGAACCATTCGATCGGAGCACCGATGCGCGACAATGCCCGCATGGTGCGGGAGAACGCCGCCGCGATGCTCTCGGCGCGAGAGATCGCGACCCGCTTTGGCACGAGCTCGCCGATAATCAGCGAGAAATAGGAGATCCCGATCACGACGACCGCCATGCTGACCGGGTGGGCGTAACGGCCGATCAACCCCGGATAATGTTCGAGAGCCATTTGCAGCCGCTCGCCCAAGGTCGCTTGACCGAAGGTGCCGGACAGCACCGCGATTACGGTGATCCCGATCTGCACCGTCGCCAGCAGCCGCGAGGGATCGGATTTGAGCTCGAGCGCCGCCACGGCGCCGGAATTGCCGGTTTCGGCTAGCGCCCTCAGGCGTGCCGTGCGTGCCGAAATCAGCGCGATTTCGGTCATCGCAAAAAATCCGTTTAGCAAGATCAGAAGGAGGACGACCGTGAGTTGCAGGATGAGCATCGCAATCGTCCCGTTCGGTCGCCGGCCGAGCCGCGAGCGCCGCGGTCGGCGACCCGGTCGCAACGCAAGATCGCTCTAAGACGGCAAAACCCCTCCATGCGGCTTTCGCGCGGAGGCCAGGGGATAACCGGGACGCAGGCGGCGGATCAGGGCGATCCGCCGGCATCGCCCACAGGCTCAGCGCGAATAGAACTCGATGACGAGGTTCGGCTCCATCGACACCGGGTAGGGCACGTCGGTCGGCTTGGGCGCGCGAATGAAACGGCCCTTCATGCGGTCGTGGTCGATCTCGACGTAATCGGGGACGTCGCGCTCGCCCGATCGCGACGCTTCGAGCACCAGCGCCATCGCCTTCGCCTTGCCGCCCAATTCGATATCGTCGCCGTCGCGCACCGAATAGGACGGGATCGTCACCCGTTTTCCGTTGACGCGGACATGCCCGTGGTTGACCAGCTGGCGCGCGGCGAACGGTGTGGGCACCAGCTTCATGCGATAGACGACAGCGTCGAGCCGGCGCTCCAACAGCTCGATCAGATTGTCGCCGGTGTCGCCGCGCCGGCGCACCGCCTCCTCATAGAGCCGGCGGAACTGGCGCTCGCCGAGATTGGCGTAATAGCCCTTCAGCTTCTGTTTCGCGGCGAGCTGGGTCCCGAAATCGGACGGCTTCTTGCGCCGCTGGCCGTGCTGGCCGGGGCCGTATTCTCGGCGGTTGAGCGGGCTCTTCGGCCGACCCCACAAATTGACTGCGAGGCGGCGGTTGATCTTGTATTTGGGT
>DATKHX010000497.1:0-7784 GCA_035510075.1 Allostellaceae bacterium | reverse complement strand
TCGCCGCTTCGTTGTCGCCACCGATCCTTTTACGATCGCCAACGGCCAGATGACGCCGACCTTGAAGGTCAAGCGGCACGCCATCCGCGATGCTTACGGCGCGGCCATCGCCGGCCTCTACGACGGCAAAGGCCTCGCGGCCTGACCTGGTCGCGGCGGTTCCGTAACGGGAGGATATGCGATAGGGTATGGCGCTACGCAGACCCAGCCGCCGGCCAAAATCTCGCGCTCGCCTTCCCCGCCTTACCCTCGGTCGCCGTGAAACCGGCGGTGCCGAGCGCGTATTTGCTTTGCTATCGACCCCACGGCCTGCCCCTCGCCTGCCCACCGCCCGCCCTTGTCCTGACTGACGGAGAGCCCGCCCGATGACGATCGACATTGTGGCCATTCAACCGCTCATCGCGCTGATCGCCGGCATCCTGATCTTGCTGGTGCCGCGAATCCTCAACTACGTCGTCGCGATTTACCTGATCGTCATTGGAATTATCGGGCTATGGCCGCACATACTCCTGCACCCCCACTAAGGGGTGCGCAGAACCCGCTGAGCACCAGACAGCTACATCAGGTCGGCTCGCACGCCGATCCGGCGGGGCACGATTGTCTCGACCAAGGAGGTAGCGCGTTTTCGGACCTCTCCCGGCGGCTACTTTCACGGTATTGTCGTCAAAGCCAGAGCCGGCGAGTTGCACCTCGAGCGCACGTTCTGGGCCATGCGCCGCGCTTCGGAGCCGGAACACGGGCGGGGCAGGGAGGGGGCGGATCGCCGGGACGGCCCCCGGGGATGGTGAGGGTTGGCAGGGCCAGCGCGCTGATGCAGAACGATGTGAACATTCACGGATGCTGTCAAAAAAGCCTTGAAGGCAGCGGCGAGAATGACGCCGAGCAGCAGCTTGAGCACTTCGGCCGAGGCGGTGCAACCGGGCTCTGATCTGTATCTTGAGTGGATCACCGGGCCGGAGGCCCGCTCTTCTACGTGCGCCAACTGCGCGAAGCGAAACTGTCGCCGCTGAGAAGATCAGCGCTCCGGGGTGGCAAGCCACCAAATTCATCAAATGGCAGTCGCCCCATACTTGGACATGGATTCCGCTCACCGGCGTGTGGGCGAGGTCGGCCGCCATGACGCCCGCGGACCCGCGGTAAAATGTGAACGGCGATTGTGCAGCATGCGGCCGTAGCGCAGCGGCATCAGGTTCGGCTGCCGAGACGCGTCGGCGGCGTGAAGGACGTCAATCGGATCAGCTGATCGGCAGGCGCCGGCCAGGCGGCATGCGCACCGCGCAGTGTCGCGTAGCCTTTTGCCATTTGGCCCTTCGGTCTGAGGGCTTCACCGTTGGCGGGTGCGCGGCCGGTTAAACGGCGGAGACAGTCGAGGTTTCCAGGATATCGATCCTCCCAGGGGCGGCTGTTATTCGCGACGAAAAGCGGCCGCCCGCCCACCTTCGAGAAAGGTCTGGGCATCGAGGTGCCCGAAGATTTCGATCAGGGGTGCCACCAGCCCGGTCCATCCGGTCTGATGACTGGCGCCGATGCCGGCGCCGTTGTCGCCGTGGAAATATTCGTAGAACAGTAAGCAGTCGCGCCAGCAGCGATCGCTTTGAAACTTTTCGGCTCCGCCGAACACCGGCCTCCGGCCGGATTGATTGCGCAGGAAGATCCGGGTCAGCCGGTTGGCGATTTCGCGAGCGACCTCGAATAGGTTCATTAAGTTGCCGGAGCCGGTTGGGCACTCGATTTTGAAGTTATCGCCATAATACAGATAGTATTGCAGCAGGGCGCGGATCAGCAGCGCATTGACCGGCATCCAAATCGGCCCCCGCCAGTTCGAGTTGCCGCCGAACATGCCGGTGTCGGACTCCGCCGGGAGATAGTTCACCCGGTATTCCTGACCCTGCACCGAGAATACATAGGGATGCTCGGCGTGGTAACGGGACAACGCCCGGATCCCGTAGGGGCTGAAAAACTCGGTCTCATCGAGCATTCGGGAAAGAATCCGGCGCAGCCGGCTCTCGTTCACCAGGGCAAGGATGCCGCGTTCGGCGACGCCGAATTGCCCTGGCCCGGTGGCATGGATCGACTCGCGAAGCTCCGGCATGCGCCTAAAGCGCTCCAATAGCCGCGCCGTCAGGGTCGGAACCCGCTCACGCTGCCAGCGCTCGACGACCGTGGTGGCACAGAGCGGCAAGAGACCCACCATCGAGCGGACCTTGAGCCGGGTGGCGCTGCCATCGGGGCGGCGAAGGACGTCGTAGTAAAAGCCGTCCTCCTCATCCCACATCCCATCCGGACCGATCGCGTTCATCGCGCGGGCGATCAGTAGGAATTGGATACCGATGTTACGAGCAGGCTCCCTATCTCCCGCAATGTGGCGCGATCGCGGGGACGCCGCACGCCGCGCGTCTGGGCTCACTGCCGCCACCGCCGCAGCCAGGCGATTGCGATGCCGGTTGGTCTCTATAAGATCCAGGTATGGGTATTCGTTCAGCGGATATTTATGCGGATATTTATGGAGATACTTCATGTATGAGTGAGTCGGCGTGCTGTACCAGCGCCCGAACGACAGGCCGCAGCGGCCGAGCCACGCATAGAGCTGCGGCACGGTGTAGGCCCGGTCCTGCGGGTGGAGCCGCGCATCGGCAAGCGCGCTGGGATAGGTGAAATCCTTGGCCCGCCGCGCCACGCCGGCGATCGGATGGTCGGCAGACAGCGCCCCGATCATGCTCCCGAGGTCGCCGAGCTCCGCCTCAGTCGCTTCAACGCCGAGGAGGCGGCAATATTCCTGCATCATGTAGATGCCGGCACGCCCGTACGCGGCGTACACCATCAGCTGCATCGCCCCATTGGGCGCAAGGACGCTGCGCAGCGACCGAAGGCCGAGATCGGGGTCGGGCAGGTGGTGGAGCACGCCGGTGCAGACGATTTGGTCGAACACCCGGCCGAGTGCCTCGATTTCTTCGATCGGTAACCGATGGAGATCGAGGTTTCGGAGGCCGTATCTTCGCTGAAGATCGCGCGTGCAGCGCAGGCTGGTCTTGCTGATGTCGATTGCCGTCACCCGAGCATCGGGTTCGCGCAGCGCATGAATGGCAGCCTGGGAGGTGCCGCAGCCGGCGACCAGGATCTCGCGATCTGCCCGCGGCTTCTCCGTCGGCCACAGCAGAAGCGAGTGTGCTTTGCGCCGATTGGGGTCGCGATAGAGCTCGCGATGCCGATCGACGTTACCGACCGGCGCCGGATACGGGTGGCTTTCGTAAAAAGCGCGCACCTCGTCGGCCGGATCGGAGGGCACCAGTGTTCTAGTCTCTCGGAGGGCCATATGCGTCCGTCTGTCTGCGCCCTTCGTCCATCGGCCGCTCTGGCAGCCGAACTGGGCGCCGGCCGGATAACACGGCCAGCGCCCTCCAATCCGGGTCGGCCGGGTTACGTGTGGGTACTCTCTTGCAGCCGCCGAAGCACCTCGTCGAGATTGAAGCTGGCGGCCTTCTGGCGCTGTGGGTATTCGCCGAAGGTCTGCAAGAATTCGCTGATATAAGCCTGCGCCGGCACCAGCAGGTAGACGTGATCGATCAGCCAATCATAGTAGGTGTTTGACGTAATATCGGCGCGCTCGAAGGGATCGGTGCGGAGATTGAAAATCTTCGGCACCCGCAGCGTGGTGAACGGCTCGGCCCAGATCTGCAACGTGCCGGGTACCCGCTGTTCCTCGAATACGATCTTCCAATTGTCGTAGCGCAACGCCACCACCTGCTGGTCGTCGTTGCAATAAATGAACGATACGCGCGGGCTCTTCTCGGCTTGGCCGGTCAGGTACGGCACCAGATTATAGCCGTCGAGATGGACCTTGTAGGTCATGTCGCCGATCGTGTAGCCCTTTAAGAGCTTGTCGGTGACCTCCGCGTCGCCGGCCATGGCCAAGATCGTCGGCAGCCAGTCATGATGGGCGATGATCTCGTTCGACACACTGCCCGGCTTGATCTTGCCCGGCCAGCGGACCACGCCCGGCACCCGATAGGCCCCCTCCCAATTGGTGTTCTTCTCGTTGCGGAATGGCGTCATCGCGCCGTCGGGCCATGAATTCATGTGCGGGCCGTTGTCGGTCGAGTACATGACAAAGGTGTTGTCGGTGATGCCCGCGTCGTCGAGCGCCTTGAGCACGGCGCCGACGTTCCTGTCATGGTCGATCATTACGTCGTGGTATTCGCTCTGCCAACGGCCCGACTGGCCCCGACTCTCCGGCTTCACATGGGTGCGCAGATGCATGTGCGTGAAGTTCACCCAGAGGAAGAAGGGTTGGCCGGCCTGGGCCTGCCGCTTGATGTAGTCGACGGCCCGGTCGGCGATGTCGTCGTCGATCGTTTCCATCCGCTTCTTGGTAAGCGGGCCGGTGTCGTTGATGGTCTGCTTACCGAGCTTGCCGAACCGCGGGTCGACCGTCGCGTCATCGGTGTTGGTGGCCTTGCACTCCAAGACGCCGCGCGGACCGAACCTCTCGCGAAATCGCGGAAAATCCGACCCCTTCGGATAATCGGGCAGTTCCGGCTCTTCCTCCGCGTTCAGATGGTACAAATTGCCATAGAACTCGTCGAAGCCGTGCACCGTCGGCAGATATTCGTTGCGGTCGCCGAGGTGGTTCTTGCCGAACTGCGCAGTGGCGTAGCCCAGCGGCTTCAAGAGCTCGGCGATAGTCGGGTCTTCCTGGTGAAGACCAACGGTGGCGGCGGGCAGGCCGACTTTGGTTAACCCGGTGCGCAAGCCGTGCTGGCCGGTGATGAACGACGCGCGACCCGCCGTGCAGCTCTGCTCGGCGTAGAGATCGGTGAAGCGCATGCCTTCCTGCGCGACGCGGTCGATGTTGGGGGTCTGGTAGCCCATCAGCCCATGCGTGTAGCAGCTGAGGTTGGCCATGCCGATGTCATCGCCCCAAATCACGACAATGTTGGGCTTGGCGGTTGCTCTGGATCTCGCCATCTCGATCTCCTTTCGTTGGTCGGGTGGTTGCGAAAGTAATCATTGGTCTCGGTTGCTCGCCCTGGGCGGTCAGGCGAGGCGCAGCAGCACGGCAAAGAAGGCGAACAGGCCGATGCCGACAAGGAGAATGGCGATCGCAACGGCCGGCGATTGCACTCCTTCCTTTGTCATGTGTGGACGGCCCTTGCGGCGCAAGGGAAAAGACGGGATGGGCAGCGCCGAGTTTGGTGCGGTCATGCGTCCGGCCTGGTTGCGCGGCATTCGCCCCGCTCAATGAGCTGCTACAGATGCATCGCCCACGTCGTCACACTGACCTCCGTCGGGCGCGCTGGCCGGCGGTGCGGCCTCGGCGCGGGGCGGGCGATAGGGCCGGCCATAAGCGCGGCGACTAGAACCGAGGCGCCGAGCCGACCGAGCCACGCCGCGCCGTATCTGAAGATTATGTCGGATGCCGTCATCGGTGCATACGCCTCGCCGAACCCGCGGGAAGGGGCGGCCGAAACCACCCCCGTGCGCCCTCGCAATCAGCCGCCGCCTTGGAGGTGCGGCTCCGGCCGACCTGTCAGCAGGGGCAGCGGGTTGTCGGGGCTGCTGCCGGTTTTCGGAACCAGGTCATTCGAGGCGCCGCCCGGTCGACGTGGGCGATGCATTGGTTCGCGGAGATGCAGGCGAGTCGGATCACGCCTTCGCCGAAAATCCACTCAATCGGGGTGTGTACCTCTGACCACCACCTCTAACCGACCGTTTGGGACGAAGCTGCAGGGCGAAGAGCGGCGTCGCCGAACCTGGCGGAAAACAGCGTCCGCCAGGTGGTCTCAGCCGCCCTTGCCCAGCTTACCCGCCGGGCTCGTATCCGATCTGCAGATCGCTGCGTCCGCAGTGCGGCCCGCTCAGTTCACAAAGCGGTACAACTTGGCGGCGTTGTCGCAGACGATCTTGCGCTGCGTAGCCGCGGGCAACTGGCCGAGCTCGCGCTGGATGTATTCCTGCGAGTCGGGCCAGATGCCGTCGGGGTGCGGGAAGTCCGAGCCCCACATGATGTTGTCTTCGCCGAGCTCGTCGAGCAGCTTCACCCCGACCGGGTCGGTCTGGTAGGTGGCATAGCACTGGCGGCGCCAGTATTCGCTGGGCGGCATCTTAAGGTCGAGCTCCTTGAACTGGTCCTCCCACTCGGCGTCCATGCGCTGCAGGATGTAGGGGATCCAGCCGGTGCCGGCCTCGCCGATCACCAGCTTGATGCCGGGATGGTGCTCGAGCACCCCGGCGAAGATCACGCTCATCAGCACGTCCGACATGTATATCTGAAAACTGGTGATGCCGGCGGCGCGCGCGGCGAGCGCCACCTTGGGCGCAAGCTTGGTCAGGTCGCGCCGCACCCCGCTGCCGATCGTGTGGAAATGCACCGGCAGCCCGGAGGCCGCGACCGCGTCCCACATCGGGTTCCACCACGGATCCCACAACGGCGTCATATCGGCGCGCCGCGAGATTTCGAGCCCGCGCACCCCGCCCTTCCGCGCGACCCGCTCGATCTCGCCGACCGCGGCGCCGATGTCATGGTTGGGGATGCAGGCGAGCCCGGCAAAGCGCTCGGGATGGGTGTTGCAAAAGCCCGCCAGCCATTCGTTGTAGATGCGCAGCATCAGGCCGGCGGCTGCGTCGTCGTTGATCCGGTTGGTGGCGCCCAGGATCCCGTACAGCACCTCCGCCTGAATCCCGTCGCGGTCCTGGTCCTTGACCCGAAGGTCGGGGTCGGTCATGCGGCGGATGCCCTTTTTGCCGTCCTCGTAGATCCCCTCCGAGGCCATCCGGTCCGAGCGGTGGATCTTGCCAGGCTCGTAGAGGCGGCCGGCCGAGCCCATCCCGTTCATTAACCCAAAGGACGCGCCCGACTTGGTGACCCATTCCTTGCCGCGCGGTCCGTCCGTCACATAGGGCATGCGGTCTCTGAGCGCTGCGGGCGCGTTATCGGTGAACAAATCGGGCGGCAGCCAGATCAGGTCGACATGGCAGTCGGCCGAGATCACGTCGTATTTCATCGGCATATCCTCCTTGGCATCCGCGGATTAGCATGACAGAGCAGTGCCGGCGGGCGCGACTGAAATCCTCCACTGTGGCGAGGGGCTGAGCAGCAATGGGCGAGACGCGGGCGAACATGCCCTTGGCCGGGGTCACGGTCATCGATTTCGGTCAGATCTTTCAGGGCCCTTATGCGACCCTGTTGATGGCCAAGGCCGGCGCGTTTGTGATCAAGGTCGAGCCGCCGCGCGGCGAGCCCGGGCGGCGCCGGGCCGAGCCCGGCAAGAGCGCCACGCTGCCGTTCGCGATGCTGAACCAGAACAAGCAAGCGGTAACCCTTAACTTGAAAGAACCGCGCGGCCGCGAATTGCTGTTCCGCATGGCGGAGCGCGCCGACGTGCTCCTCGAAAACTTTTCTCCCGGCACGATGGACGGCCTCGGCGTCGGCTGGAGCCGGCTGCACGAGGTCAACCCGCGGCTGATCTATGCTTCCGGCACCGGGTTTGGGCTCAGCGGCCCCGACCGCGACAACCTGGCGATGGACATGACAATCCAGGCGGCCTCGGGGATCATGAGCGTCACCGGCTTCCCGGACGGCCCGCCGGTCAAGGCCGGCCCGACCCTGGTCGACTTCATGGGCGGGATCCACCTTTACGCCGGGGTCGTGACGGCACTCTACGACCGCGACCGCAGCGGGACCGGCCGGCTCGTCGAGGTGGCAATGCAGGAGGCGGTCTATCCGACCCTGGCGGCGAGCTACGACTATTACTACCGGACCGGCGAGATCCCGCCGCGCACCGGCA
>DATKHX010000496.1:0-17058 GCA_035510075.1 Allostellaceae bacterium | reverse complement strand
GTCATTTTCCTGCTCCGACACGAGAAACGTCTTCCAACCATCGAAAGCGACGGCGATATCGCTTAGCATGGGCCGCATAACCCCGGGAATAGAGGAAACGCCATGCTGATCGTCGACGCACAGGTCCATATCTGGTCCGCCGGCCCGCCGGGCAATCCAGCGCACCGCCAGGTCAATTCTTATAGCGCGGAGGAATGCATCCGCGACATGGACGCGGCCGGGGTCAGCGCCTGCCTCCTGCACCCGCCGGGTTGGGATCCCAATTCCGGCGCGGTCGCCGAGGCGGCCTGCGCCAAATATCCGAACCGTTTCGCGATCCTCGGGCAGTTCCCGCTCGACAAGCCGGAGAGCCGGTCGCTGATCGACACCTGGAAGCAGCGGCCCGGCATGCTGGGGTTGCGCTATGCCTTCACCCAGCCGCACCAGGCGAACTGGATGACCGACGGCACGATGGACTGGCTGTGGCCGGCGGCCGAGAAGGCGGGCATCCCGATCGCCCTGATGGCGTCGAACTACCTGCCGCAGGTGGGCCAGATCGCCGAGCGTCATCCCGGGCTGCACCTGTTGCTCGACCATTACGCGCGGGTGCGGGACGGCAAGGACGACGCGGCGCACGGCAATCAGCCGGCATTGCTGGCGCTCGCCAAATACCCGAACGTCGCGGTCAAGGCGACGGGTGCCCCGGGCAATTCCTCGCAAGCCTACCCCTACCGCAACATCCATAAATACACGCAGCAGATCGTCGAGGCCTTTGGGCCGGAGCGCACCTTTTGGGGCACCGACATCACGCGCATGCCGTGCTCGTGGAAACAGTGCGTGACGATGTTCACCGAGGAGATGCCGTTTCTGAAAGGCCGCGACCTCGAGCTCGTCATGGGCCGCGCGCTGTGCGACTGGATCGGCTGGAAGCTGCCGGGCTGAGCCCCCGGCGCGCCGTAGCGCTGTAAGGGTGGGTTGCGCGACGCCGACCCGCTGCGCCCGGCCGCATTCCAGCGATGTGCCCGGCGGCGTTGACGTGGCATCGAAGCGTTAGTCGCGGCCGTAGCTGTCCTCGAAGCGGATGATGTCGTCTTCGCCGAGATAGCTGCCGGATTGGACCTCGATCAGGTGGAGCGGGATCTTGCCGGGGTTTTCGAGGCGATGCGCCGTGCCGAGCGGGATGTAGGTCGACTGGTCCTCGGTCAGCATCGTCTCCTCGTCGCCACGGCGGATCCGGGCGGTCCCCTGGACCACGATCCAATGCTCGGCGCGATGATGATGCATCTGCAGCGACAACTTGCCGCCCGGCTTGACGGTGATGTGCTTGACCTGCACACGGTGGCCGTTGTGCAGCGAGCGATAGGTGCCCCACGGGCGGTGGACAGTCGGCAGCGCCTCGGCTTCGTCGCGGCCTTTGGCGACGAGCCGGGCGACGAGGGTGCGCACCTCTTGCGTGCGGTTGCGCGGCGCCAGCATCACCGCGTCGGCGGTGGCGACGACCACGAGGTCCTCGATGCCGATGGCGGCGACGAGCCCCGCTTCGGAGCGCAGATAGCAATTGCGCGTGTCTTCGGCAACGACATTGCCGGAAATCGCATTGCCGGCGGCGTCTTTGTCGCTGAGCTCCCAGAGCGCGTCCCACGAGCCGACATCGCTCCACCCCATGCCGACGGGAACGACCGCGGCCCGCGCGGTCTGCTCCATGACCGCGTAGTCGATCGAGTCGGCGGGGCAGGCTCGGAACGCCTCCTTGCCGAGGCGAATGAAGTCGGTGTCGCGGCTCGCCTCGGCCAATGCGCGGCGGCAGGCGGCGACGATGTCGGGCCGCATCCGCCCGAGCTCGTCGACATAGAGCGCCGCCGGAAACAGGAAGATACCGCCGTTCCAAAAATGCTCGCCCGACGCGACGAACGATTGCGCCAAGTCGAGCCCAGGCTTTTCGACGAATTCGGCGACCCGGAAAACCTCTGCCGCCGCATTGACCGGGTCGCCGCGCCGGATATAGCCGTAACCGGTCTCGGGGCGCTCGGGGGTGATGCCGAAGGTCACCAGCGCCCCGCCGCGGGCGGCGGCGGCGGCGCGGTCGATCGCGGCGGCAAATGATCTCTCGTCGGCGATCATATGATCGGAGGGCAGCAGCAGCATCAGCGCATCGGGCTCGCTCTCGGCGAGCGCCAGCGCGGCGACGCAGGCCGCCGGCGCAGTGTTGCGCCCGACGGGCTCGAGCAGCAGAGCCCGCGGCGGCGCCGCGATCTCGCGCAGCTGCTCGGCAATAATGAAGCGATGTTCTTCGTTGGCGACCAGCAGCGGCGGGGCGAAGCGGTCGCGATCGGAGACGCGGCGCACGGTCTGCTGCAGCAGGCTGTCGTGACCGAGCAGCCGCAGCAGCTGCTTTGGATAGAGGGTGCGCGACATCGGCCACAGCCGAGTGCCCGAGCCGCCGGATAGAATGACCGGGTGAATCATGCTGTCTTCCCCTTCGCGCCGGCGATGCTGGCCGCGCACGCCGAGCCAAAATAGCCGCTTTCCGGCCGCTCTGAAACGCTCGCATCATGCACGGGCCGCCGCCAAGAAATCGTCAAATCGCACGGAGCGACGCCGCCGCCGGGGTGTTTGACGGTGAATGAGCGCGACATGGAGGTTCCAAATGACCGACGCGAAAAGCCGGGACGAGGCTGCGGCGCGGGAGACCAAAAGCGCGACCGAGGCGATGGTTCGCACCTCCGGCGATGCCGCTCGGCAGACGACGGAGCGGGTGACCGAGCAGGCGCGTCAAGGAATGCAACAAGCGGCTGCCGCGTCCGCAGCCGGCGCCGAGGCCGCGATGCGCACCGGGTCGTCGCTCGCCGACGGGGTCCAGGATATCACCACTGCTTGGGCGCATTATGCCGAGGAGGTCATGCGCCAGACGTCGGAGGCGAGCCGCGCATTGATCGGATGCCGCAGCTTGCCTGAGATGTTCGAGGTTCAGTCGAGGCTGATGCGCGGCAACCTGCAGGCCTTTCTCGATCAGAGCAGTAAGATCGCCGAGATCGCAGGGCGCATGGCGACGCGTCCGTTCGAGGCGTTGAAGCAAGCGAGCGAGGCCCGGCCGCAGCACTAGACGCGCCGGAAATACGGCGGGTCTCCGCGTTTCCTGCTTTCGTCCCTCGGCGCCACACGCTAGACCCTCGGTCGCGGCGGCCGTGGCGACAGGAGGCGGCGATGATCGACCTTTACACCTGGCCGACGCCCAACGGGCACAAGGCGTCGATCATGGTCGAGGAGACCGGCCTCGAATACCGCGTCCACCCGATCGACATCACCAACGGCGAACAATTCGCCGCCGATTACGAGGCGATCAACCCCAATGGCAAGATCCCGACGATCGTCGATCAGGACGGGCCAGGCGGGGGTCCGTTCGCGGTTTTCGAGTCGGGCGCCATTCTGATCTATCTCGCCGAAAAGACCGGGCGCTTTCTGTCCGGCGACCCGCGCCGGCGCTCGCAGACGATCCAATGGCTGATGTTCCAGGTCGGCGGGATTGGGCCGATGTTCGGGCAAGCGCAGCATTTTCGCCGGTTTGCACCGCAACCGTTGCCTTATGCGATCCAACGCTATTCAAAGGAGGCGGCGCGGCTTTACGGCGTGCTGAACAAGCGCCTCGCGGCGAGCGAGTTCCTGGCGCAGGACGAGTATTCGATTGCCGATATCGCCACATACGCTTGGGTGGCACGGCACGAATGGCAGGGTGTCACGCTGATGGACTACCCAAATGTGCGCCGCTGGATCGAGACGGTCGGCCAGCGCCCGGCGGTGCAGCGCGGCATGCAGGTTCCCCGCGTCTAGCCTAAAGCGCCGGCAGCAGCCAGACGAGCCAGGTCGCGAGCGCCAGGAAAGGCCCGAAAGGCAGCGGCGAGGCAGCAGTCAAACGAACGCCCGCGAGGCGCAGGCAGGCGGCGGCAAAAAGCCCCGCCAGCGCCGAGATCAGCACGACCTGCGGCAGGCCGCTGGCGCCGACCCAGGCCCCCGCCGCCGCCAGCAGCTTGGCGTCGCCGCCGCCCAGCCCGTCGCGCCCGCGAAATTTGCGATAGAGATACGCGACAACCCGCAGCGCCAAATAGCCGAGGGCCGCGCCGAGCGCGCGGTCGGTCAATCCACTGGGGTCGAATGCGAGCGCCGCCGCCAGGCCGGCGACGACCAGCGGCAAGGTCAGCAGGTCGGGCAACTGCCAGTGCCGCGCGTCGATCCAGCCGAGAGCGAGCAGCCACCAGCCGAGGATGCAATCGAGCCAGGTTTCGGCTCCACGGTCGATGGTCACAGCGACCACCGCGATTGCCAGCGACGCGAGCTCGACCGCCGGATAGAACCAGCCGATCGGGGCGTTGCAGAACCGGCAGCGGCCGCGCAGCCCGAGCCAGCTGAGGAGCGGGACCAGGTCGCGGATGCCGAGCGCCGCGCCGCAGCCCTCGCAACGTGACCTGTCCCAGGCGATCGGTCTGCGCTCGGGAAGGCGGCGAATCACGACACCGAGAAAGCTCCCGACGATCGCCGCGACCACCAGCACGACAATCCGTGCGGCGGCCGCGTCGGATCCGGTCGCCCGGCCGAACCAATCCGCACCCAACATCCGCTCCCGCTCACAACGTCAATCGATTATTGTACCGCCTGGGGTGACCCTCGCAGCGCTGGACCGAGGACCGATGCCGTCATGACCTTCGAGCCCGTCGCCTCTCCGACCGCGCAGGATGCCGCGGAGGCCCTGAATCGGCTGGGCCCCGCACTGATCGAGAGCGGCGCCATCGACTTGCGCACGCTGGAGCGCGCGCGGCGCGTCGCCGCCGAGACCGGCGGCCGGCTCGATCGGGTGCTGACGCAGCTCGGTCTGATCAGCGAGCGCGGGCTGGCCGAGGCGCTGTCGCTGCTGGTCTCGGCGCCGCTGGTGGCGCCGGCAGACTACCCCGACGAAGCCCTGTTCGTCGACCGGCTGCGGCCCAAATTCCTGCGCAAGGCGCACTCGTTGCCGATCGCCGTGAGCGGCGAGCGGGCGGTATTGGCGATGGTCGACCCGCTCGACGTGTTCACCCGCAACGCGGTGGCGACAGCGCTCGGCCGGCCGGTCGCGGTCGCGGTCGCGGTGCCGATCGAGCTCGAAGCGGCAATCGACCGGCTCTATTCCGAGCCGGTCGAGGAGGGCGACGGCGAGGCGCTGCTGGGCGAGGTCGTCGCCGACAACGAACCGGCCGAGGAGGATGCCGAGCGGCTCAAGGATCTTGCCAGCGAGGCGCCGGTGATTCGCCTCGTCAACCAGATGATCGCCCGCGCTGTCGAAACCCACGCGTCCGACGTGCATCTCGAGCCGTTCCCCGACCGGTTGCGGGTGCGCTACCGCTATGACGGCGTCTTGCACGAGGTCGAGCCGCCGCCGGCGCGGCTGCAGGCCGCGGTCATCTCCCGCGTCAAGATCATGGCGCGGCTCGACATCGCCGAGCGCCGGCTACCCCAGGACGGGCGGATCAAGTTGACGGTTCGCGGCCACGAGATCGACTTCCGGGTCTCGACGGTGCCGGCGCTCTACGGCGAAAAGGTGGTGCTGCGCGTGCTCGATCGCACCGCCGTCGATTTCGACTATGAAAAGCTGGGTTTACCCGAGGATATCCGCACCGGTCTCGAACGGGCGCTGGAATTGCCGAACGGCATGGTGCTGGTCACCGGCCCCACCGGAAGCGGCAAGACGACGACGCTCTACACCGGCTTGACGCGGCTGAACACGATCGCGCGCAATGTCGTGACTGTCGAGGACCCGATCGAATACCAGCTGACCGGCATCAATCAGATCCAGGTCAGGCCGCAAATCGGCCTCAATTTCGCGAGCCTATTGCGGTCGATTCTGCGCCAGGACCCGGACGTCATCATGATCGGCGAGATACGCGACCTCGAAACCGTGCAGATCGCGGTTCAGGCGGCGCTGACCGGCCATCTCGTGCTCTCGACCGTGCACACCAATTCGGCGGCGGCGACGATGACCCGGCTGCGCGACATGGGTCTCGAAGACTACCTGATGACCGCGACCCTGAAGGCGGTCCTGGCGCAACGGCTGGTGCGCAGGTTGTGCCGCAAATGCCGGGCGCCGGAAGAAGCGCCGGCCGCGGTGCGCGAGCGCTTTGGCCTCGACCGGCTCGCGGGCGAAGGCCCGATCACACTCTATCACCCGGGAGGCTGTCCCGAATGCCGCGGCACCGGTTTTCGCGGGCGCCGGGCGATCGCCGAATTGCTGGTGCCGAGCCGGGCGACCGACCGGTTGATCTTCGAAGGCGCCGACGACACCGCGATCGAGCGCGCCGCCGTCGAGAACGGCATGCGCCCGATTTTCGACAGCGGGCTCTTGGCCGTGCTGGAAGGCGACACGACGATCGAGGAGGTCGTGCGCTGCATCCGTGCCGAGGCATAACGGTGCGGCCGATGGCGCACTCGCGGCTTGCGCCAAACGCGGCGTGGTAATCGCGGTGGAGAGCTAGCATGTCGTCCTTCCGCTGGTCCGCCATCAATGACGGCGGCGAGGTCGTGCATGGCGTCATGGAGGCGCCGGACCGCACGTGGGTCGTCGATCGCCTGCAGCGCCAGGGGCAGACCGTGCTGCGCGCCGATCCAGCCGATCGCCGCCGTGGCCTCGGCGATCTCTTACAGCTCGAAATCGGCGGGGGGCGGGGGCTCGACAAGAACGCGCTGAGCGACGTCACACGCGAGCTCGCGATCATGCTGGCTGCGGGCCAGGATCTCGACCGGTCGCTGCGCTTTGTCGTCGACAACACGCGCAGCACCCGCACCCGTGCAATCCTCGGCCGGGTTCGTGACAAGGTGCGCTCGGGCAGCTCGCTCGCAGCAGCGCTCGCCGGCGAGCCGCGCAGCTTTTCGAAGCTCTACATCGGGATGGTGCGCGCCGGCGAGGCGGGCGGGACCTTGGCAGCCACCCTCGACCGCCTGTCGGCGTTGCTCGAACGCGAGCGCAGCCTGACCGCCAGCTTGCGCTCGGCAATGATTTACCCGGCGCTGCTCGTCGTCGCCGCGATCGGCTCGGTCATCCTGCTGCTCGATTACGTGCTGCCGCAATTCACCCCCATCTTCGAGCAGTCGGGGGCGCAGTTGCCGACCGCCACGCGAGTGTTGATGACCCTGGGCGCGGTGGTCGGCGCCGCCACGCCGTGGTTGCTGGCGGCGAGCGTGGTGGCCGCGGTGGTCGCGCGGCATTTGCTCACCCTGCCGGCCTATCGCATCCGCTTCGACCGGCTGCTGCTGCGAGTGCCGATCGCCGGGAGCCTGATCCGCGAGACCTTGGCGGCGCGGCTGACGCGCACCCTCGGCAATCTGCTCGAAAACGGGGTGGCGCTGATCCCGGCCCTCGGCATCGCCAGGGACGCGCTCGGCAACCTCGCCGCCGCGGAGGCGCTCGACGCGGCGGCATTGAAGGCCAAAGGCGGCGCCGGGCTGTCCCGGCCATTGGCCGCCGCCGGGATATTCCCGGCGCGGACCGTTCACCTGTTGCAGCTCGGCGAGGAGGCGGCACAACTCGCCGCGATGTCGCTGAAGGCAGCCGACATCCACGAAGAGCAAGCCCGGCTGATGATGCAGCGGCTGGTAGCGCTGGCGGTGCCGATGATCACCATCGCGATGGGCCTCACCGTCGCCGGCATCATCAGCGCACTGTTGACGGCGATGCTGAGCCTCAATGACCTCGCCGCCTGAGACGGGAGCGGCAGCGGGGCCGCGCGCCGCGGGCGGGGCCCCACCCGGCGGCTTCAGCTTGATCGAGCTGCTCGTCGTGTTGGCGGTCATGGGTTTCGTGGTGGCGTTGACCGTCGGTTACCGGGCGCCGTGGAGCAGCGGGCTGAGCCTCGAGGGGATCGCCGCCGAGCTCTCGTCCAACCTTCGCCTAGCGCGCTCGCAGGCGATCGCCGACAACCGTCCGGTCGCCTTTGCGCTCGATCTCGCCGGCCATCGCTATCGGGTCGGCGGCGATCCGCCGCGCAGCCTGCCGCCAAAGCTCTCGGTCGGGCTGGTAACCGTCAACGGCGAGCGCCGCAGCGCCACCGCGGGCGACATCCGCTTCAACCCGGACGGCAGCTCCACCGGCGGAAGGATCATGCTTTCCGACGCAGGGCGCCGCGTCGCCGTCGGCGTCGACTGGCTGACCGGGCGAGTAACGGTGGCCGATGTCCGCTGAGCGCAGCAAAGCCGAGGCGGGTTTCACCCTGCTCGAGGTCGTGGTGGCGGTGGCCATCGCCGGGCTGGCTTTGGTCGGGATGTTCCAGGCCGGGAGTGCGGGATTGTTTGCGGTCGACACCGCCGCGCGCGCCGAGGAAGCGCTGCAGCGCGCCCAGTCCCACCTTGCCGCGGTGGGGCGCGACGCCGCGCTGATCGAGGGCGATGCGAGCGGGGACGACGGCGGCGGCTATCGGTGGCGCCTGCAAGTGCTGCCGGCAGCGCAGCGGCAGGGGGTCGGAGCCGACGGCGTCACCCCGCAAAATACCACTTTGTTCTCCGTCGAGATCGCGATCTCATGGCAGTCGCGCGGGCATCAACGCGCCGTCGTGCTGCGGACGCTGCGTCTGGGCACGACCGGAACGGCCGGCTGACATGTCGGCAACCGGCAAAGGCGCCCCCGCCCGGCACAGCGGGTTCACCCTTCTCGAGATGCTGGTCGTGGTGACCGTGCTCGGGCTTCTGATGGTTGGGCTCACCCAAGGCGTGCGCGCCGGCATCGCCCTGTGGGGCGCGCAGCAGCGCCGCGTCGGGGAGACCGCCGAACTCGATGCCGGAGCTCGGATTCTGCGCACCTTGCTCACCGGCATCTCGGTGCCGGTGTCGAACGCGGTCGGCGGGTCTGCCGCGAACGACGCCTTCAAGGGCGATGCCGAGAAGGTGAGCTTTGTCGGCGACTTGCCGACCGGCCTCGGCATGACCCGGCGCGCCGACATCTCGATCGCGTTGCGCAAAGGCGATTTGGTGCTGAGCTGGACGCCGCACTTGCACGAAATCCCGCTCGGGCCGCCGCCGGCGCCGAGCGATGCCGAGCTGATAGCCAACGTCGCGCGTCTGCGGATCGCTTACTGGGGCGCGACCGCGCCCGACCAGCCGCCAGCCTGGCAGGCGCAGTGGGACGGGCCCGCGCCGCCTCAGCTGATCCGTATCCGCCTCGGCTTTGCCAAAGCCGATCGGCGCCGTTGGCCGGACCTGATCGCCGCCCCGGTGCTCTGAGCGCGATCGCCGATTCGCGGCATGGCGGGAATGGCCGCGGCGCCGCGAGTCTTCGATGCTCGCGAGCCGCACTAGTTTTTACGCTTTGAACACCTATGCCGCGAGACGGCGGGCTGCCTTGCAACCGATTTATGCCGCTTCGCACCGCAGATGCCTTGATCGAGCCACATTCGGAACCTCTTTTTGGGCCGATCGCGGCCGGCGCCCTGCCGGCCTTTCCCGTGCGCACGCCGCTCTGTAGCATGGCGGCGCAGCGCCCAAGATGGCGAGTCAGGCTCGGTTCCGGGGTCTATGGTACGCGATTTTCTCAGCTGGTGGTTTGGACAGCTGGCAGATCTGTTGCCCCAGCGCTTGCGCCGGTCGGCTCCGACCGCCGCCGATGCGACGGTGCTCACCGCGCTCGGCGCAACCGGGCAGACGATCGAGGCGGTCGCGGTCGGGGTGCGTCGGAACGGCAAGGAAAGCTTGTTCGGACAATTCGCTCTGGGCGCCTCTGGGCTCGCCGAAATTCCGCGTTCGCCGGGCAAACCCGCGGTCTTGCGGCTGCGAGAGACGGATGTGCTCGGCAAGACCGTGGTCCTGCCGCTCGCCGCCGAACGCGAGGTCGATCAGGCGCTTCTCTTCGAGATGGATCGGGAGACCCCGTTCAAGCCCGACGAGCTGTACTGGAACCACCGTATCGAGGCGACAGATCGGCAGAATGCGCGGCTGCTGGTGCGCTTGGTGCTGGTCCCCAAGGCGTTCCTCGCGCCGCTGCTCGAGCAGCTGGGCCACGCCGGCGTCACCCCGCTGCGAGCAGAAATCGCCGATGGCCCGGATGCGGGCTTTTGGCTGCCGCTCGACGGCGACGGTCATTCGGTCGATCGAGGCGCCAGCCGGCTCGTCAAGCCGCTTGCGGTGTGCTGTGCGCTGCTGGCGCTGGCTTCGATCGTGACGCCGTTTGTGCGCCAGTCGACCGCGATGTCGCGGCTCGACCAATCGCTCGCTGCCGGGCGAACTGCCGCCGCCGAGGCCGACAGGCTGCACAGCGATATCGCGCGTCTGGCGGGCAGCGCCGATCTCGTCGAGAAGCAGCGGGAAAAAGTCGGGCAGCCGCTCGCAGTTCTGGCTGCCGCGACCCGCGTGCTGCCCGACGACAGCTATCTGACCGAGATGCAACTGCAGCAGCGCAAGCTGACGATGAGCGGGCGCTCCGCCGCGGCCGCTCGATTGATCGGCGCGATGTCGGCGGAAAACGAGTTCCATAACCCCGCGTTTGCCGCCCCTGTCACCCGGATCGAAGCGCTTCGACAGGAGATCTTCACCATCGTTGCGGAGGTTGCGCCGTAGCCTCGATCGCCACCTTGCCGACCGGCCGGCGCGGCCAGATGCTGGCGGTGGGTTTGCTGCTGCTGGTGCTGGGAAGCTTCTATTTTCTGGCGGTGGCCCCGCTCGTCGAGCTTTATCAGCAACGTCAGGCGCGGATCGAGGACGGCCGCATGCTGCTGCCTCGGCTGCACGCGGTCGCCGCCGGATTGCCGGCGTTGCGCGCGCGGGTCGCCGAGCTGCGCGCGGCCGCGCGGACGCGCAAAGTGACCCTCGAAGGCGCCAGCGACGCCATTGCTTCGGCCAGCCTGCAGAGCCGCATCGAGGGCTTTGCCACCTCGGTCGGGGCGACGATCGGGAGCACCGAGAGCTTGCCGGCCGATACGCTCGACGGCTACCGCCGCATCGGGTTGCGGTTTGCGCTGAACGGGACCTACGAGACGCTGGTGCGGCTGCTCGCCGAGCTCGAGGAAGCAACCCCGCCGCTGGTGGTCGACAATTTACAAGTGCACGGCGTGCTGCGGCGCCCTGGATTGCCCCAGTCGGGGGTGGCCGATCTCGGTCTCGATGCGGGGATCGACGTCTATGGGTTCCGCAATGACGACAAAGCGGCGGCGGCCGCCCCGCAATGATCGAGCGGCTGGCGCTGATCTCGTCGCTCGCCGGCTGTGTACTTTTCGCCGGGATTCTCGTCGCCGAGATCGCCGCCGCACCCGCGCCGGAAACCGAAGTGGCAAGCGCGGCCCCGTCGCGAGCGGAGCCGTCGCCCGCCGCGGAACGCCCGGAAGCGGGCAGCCAGTATGGCTCGATGGTGGCGACGGCCCTTGCCCGGCCTCTTTTCAGCTCCACGCGACGCCCTCCGGCGCGCAGCGACGGCCCGGCGGAAGACTCCACTTTCACCGACACTCGTCTCGCCGGGATCGTCACCGAACCGGGTCACCGCTTCGCGATCTTTGCCGCGGCCGGGGTCAAGCCTTTGCTGGTCACCGAGGGCGATACCGTAAGCGGCTGGCGGGTCGACAGCATCAGCCCGCGGGAAGTTTCGCTGAGCGGCCCTAGCGGAACCAAGACCTTGCAGCCCAAGATCGACCCCAATCTGGTTCCGCCGGCGCCGCCGCCAATGACAACGGCAACGCCGCCGCCGCCGCCACCGATCAACCCGGCGGCAGTCCGGCCGCCGGTGCGGCCAGGGGTTCCGCCGGCGATGTTCAACCGGGCGCCCTTGCGACCGGGTGTTTTTCGGCAGCGGTGATGGCGGGCCGGCTCATGTCTCGTTGCCACTTTGTGATTGCGCTGGCGCTGGTCGTCCTCTGCTCGTGCCAACAGCCGCAGCCGGGCCTGACTCCACTCGAGCAGCCGAGCGCCCTCCAGCCGGCGGCGCCGCGGATCAGCGGCCCGATCCCGACCAATCGATCGCAGGAGCAGCCGTTCGAAGATCGTCGAGCGCCGTCCGTAGCCGGTGCGGCAGGCTCCTCGCCGCCGCCGCCCGGTGTTGCCGCCGGCCAGGGCGGCGACGTGACGCTGAATTTTGTCGACACCGACATCCGCGAAATCGTGCGCGCGGTGCTCGGCACGACCTTAAAGGTCGACTACACCATCGATCCTGCGGTGCACGGCACCGGCTCGATCGAAACGCCCGCGCCGCTGCCGCGCTCGGCCTTGCTCGGGGCGCTCGAAGCGCTGCTCAATCAGAACGGCGCGTCAATGGTGGAAAGGAACGGCATCTACGATATCGTGCCCATTCCGGCCGCAGCGACGAGCAATCTTGCAGCCGGCCAGGGTGCGATCGGGGCGGGCGCCGAGGTCGTGCCGCTGCGCTACGCCGCTGCCAAGGATCTCGCCAAAATGCTCGAGCCTTACATCGGGCAGGGCGGCAAAATCGCCGCCGGCCCCGCCGGCAACGCGCTCTTGGTGACGGGCGACGCTGCCGTGCGGCAGACCTTGGTCGGGCTGATCCACGCCTTCGACATCGATATTCTGTCCGGCCGATCCTACGCCCTCTATCCGGTCGGCGACAGCGACCCGGCCAAGCTTGCCGGCGAGCTCGAAAAAGTACTGCAGGCGCAGAGCGACGGCCCGCTCGGGGGGATCGTGCAGGTGCTGCCGATGGAGCGGGTTAACGCCGTTCTGGTGGTCTCCGCCCAGCCGCGCTTCCTCAACGCCGCCGACCGCTTTTTTCGCCTCGCCCAGCGGGTCGAGGATGCGACCGCGCGGACCTGGCACATTTATTATGTGCAGAACGGGCAGAGTACCGATCTCGAAGGTCTGCTCCAGCGCGCCTTTACCCCGGGGAATGTTTCGCCGACGCCGCCGCCGCCCGGCAGCACCGCGCCCGGCGCGACACCGGCGGCTTTGGGTTTCGGCAATGCCGCGGGCGGCACACCCGGCATCGGGGGTGCCGCGGGCGGCATCAGCTCGACGGGCACGAGCCCAACCGGAACATCCGGGACCGGGACGGGTGGCGGCGGGTTGGGCTCTGGCCTCTCGGCGGGTGCGCCGCCATCCGCGGCAGAAACGCCGGCGACCGAGCCGCTATCGGCCGAGACGGGTACCGGCGCTGGCACCGCGACTAACCTAAATCGAATGCGCATCATCGCTAACCGCACAAACAATGCGCTCCTGATCTATGCCACGCCGGCCGAATATTCGGTCATTGAAGGAATGCTCCACAAGATCGACATCGTTCCGCTGCAGGTTCTAATAGAAGCGACCATCGCTGAGGTTGATCTGAATGACCAACTACAGTATGGTACGCAGTTTTTCTTTAAAACCGATCACGTTGCCGAAACCCTGGGAGCATCAAACTTAAATAGCACTTTGCCATCAATTCCAGGGATCAGCCAGCTCGCTTTTCCGTCGGCTTCGCCTTACTTTATCTTGAGCAAGGGGCCTAATTTCGCGCTTGCCGCGCTCGCCCAAGTAACCAAAGTCAAGGTTCTGTCCGCGCCCGAAGTCATGGTGCTCGACAATCAGGCAGCGCGTCTGCAAGTCGGCCAGCAGGTGCCGGTCCTGACCGGGACAGCCACCAGCACGCTGGCGGCGGGTGCACCGACCGTCAACAGCGTCGATTATCACGAGACCGGGGTCATCATGCAGGTAACGCCGCGGGTCAATACCGGCGGTCTCGTCACCCTCGACATCGCTCAAGAAGTCAGCGATGTCGCCGCGGCGGCAACCAACACGGTGGCCGGCTCGCCGACCTTCGACGATCAGGTGTTCCGCACTCGGGTGGCGGTCCAAGACGGGCAGACGGTCGGAATGGCGGGGCTGATCCGCGACAATGTCTCTCAGGGCAATACCGGGCTCCCGTTCCTGAAAGACATCCCGCTTCTCGGCACCCTGTTCTCAACCCAATCCGATTCCCGCATGCGAGCCGAGCTGCTCGTCCTGATCACCCCGCACGTCGTCCACGATCAGCGCGATGCGCGGGCTCTGACCGAAGATCTGCGCAGCCAGCTGATCAATGCCGGTCTCGTTCCCCAACAGGTGCAGCACACCCGCGGCTCGGGTTCGGCCAACCCGAACGGTTTGTAGACGATGCGGCGTGCGGCGCCGCCATCCGCTCGATTGCGCCGCAGCGGCGGCTTTGCCCTGCTGATCGTGCTGTGGACATTGGTGCTGATTGCGTTTGTCGTTCTCCATTTGACGGGGAGCGGGCGTACCGAGATCCGGATCGCCGACAATCTCGTCGCCAATGCCGCCGCCGCCGCCGCCGCCGACGGCGCGATTTCCGAGGCGATCTTCAACCTTTCGGATCCTCGGCCGGAGCAGCGGTGGCCGATCGACGGGCCGCCGCGGACCGTGGCCATCGGCGATTTCCGCGTTGTCGTGCGGCTTGAAGACGAGGCGTCGCGGATCAATCCGAACCTCGCCTCGCCGGCCTTGACGGAGGCGTTGCTGCGCGTTCTCGGCAGCGATCCCGATGCTGCCCGGCGCATCGCCGCGGCGATCGCCGACTGGGTCGGCTCGTCGCCGACCGCAAAGACGGCGGACGCGCTGCAAGCGGAATATCGCGCCGCCGGACTGGCTTACGGGCCGCCTGGGGCGCCGCTCGAAACCATGGACGAGCTCGGCCGCGTGCTCGGCGTGACGCCGGCGCTCTACCTTGCGCTGAGGCCGCACCTGACTTTGTACGGACCCGCCGACCCGAAACCCGGCGCCGATCCGATCGTTACCGCCGCGGTCGCGCAGCTGCCGCGAATTGGGGCAACCGAGGCGCCGCCCGCGCCGACACCGCAGGACGTAATCACCATCAGGATCATCGCCGCGGCCGTCGGGCCGGACAACGCCCATGTGACCCACACTGCCGTCGTTCGCATCGGGTCGAGCTTGCCGCAGGGCTACGCGGTGCTGGCGTCGGGCAACGCCGTCGATTGAGCAGCCGCAGCCACTGCCGCAGATCGGTTGGCCGCAACCGGGTCAATTGTTGTCGATTTCCGCGTCCGAGCCGGTGCCGCCCGGCTTTCCGCTCGGGCCCAGAGAATACAGATCGTAATCGTGCGCTTGCCGCTGGCTCGGCATCCGGTAGAGGAACGGATGGCCCCACGGATCTTCCGGCACCGTTTCGCCCTTCAGATAGGGCCCGCTCCAATGCTCCACTCCCTCTGGACGAACGAGCAGCGCCTGCAATCCCTGTTCCGTCGTCGGATAGGTGCCGACATCGAGCTTGTAAATGTCGAGCACGCTGGCCAGGCGCTCAATCGATTGGTGAGCGATTTTTTCCTTGGCGGAACCGAGCTGGCGCAAAGCCGCGGGCGCCACAAGGCCGATCAACAAGCCGAGGATCGCGAGGACGACCAGCAGCTCGAGCAACGTAAACCCGCGCTGACGGCGACCGCCGCCACATCCGCCGTAAAGCCGATCCGCAGCATAACATTTGAGCTTGTGCAAGAGATTGCCTCTATCCCCGAAAAGCGGCGCAACGTTGCGGCGAGAAATGGGCATCTTCATGGCGCGATGCATAATACCGGCTAGATCGTGCCTCGATCCGGCATCGACACGATCCCACCGACCGGGCGCACGCCGACATGTCGCACGAGGTCGCGTGATCAAGGGCCGGCGGTTCCTGACCTGCCGGCATTGCAAGGGCGTCACGTTTCGAGCTCGCGCATGCGGCGCAGCAGCTAGCCGCTTCGACTGACGGCTCACGTGGAGGGTTATCCAACCACCAAAAAATCAACTTGCGCGCACCCATAATCTACCGTTAACGTAAGGTTGCTGACATCTCGGACGGCGGAGCCGGGCAGCATACTCCCGCGCCCTCGCGGTCCGTCGAGTTTATCGGCGACTCCTGGGCCGCGACCAGCGGGCAAGGATCAGGCATGCGCAAGCGACTGCCGGCCTGCAAGATAAAATAAGCCGGGCTTGTCGAGCCGCGCCCGCAAAAATAGCGAGCGCTAATTCCGGAGGTTCACGATGCCTATTTTGGCACCTTTCATGAACATCCTTTCAATATTTCGGCCGGGACGGACGCGCCTCTTCGATCGGATCGCGACAGTAGCGCTGCTACCGATCGGAGCCGCGGCGGGGCCGCTGATGATTGGTGCAATGGTGCTCCTGGATGCCCCGCCCGCCATGGGTCAATGCACGCAAACCGGCTCGACGGAAAACTGCAGCGCCAACCTTCCCGCCGCTATCGATTTTAACACCAATCTGGGCATCGATACGCTCAACGTCGGCAACGCCAACAACGGGACCAGCTTTGTTCGGTTGCAAGGCTCGGGCACGATGCCGACCAATGGCGCGAATGCCGTCTTTTCCTGCTCGGTCGCCAACGAGTGCACGATCACCACCAATACCGACGGATCGCAAAGTTGCAGTCCCAAGACCGACATCCACGGCAACCCTCTCGGCGCCTGCATCGCCGGGACGACGACCGGCGGCCCGTCGGGACATGCCGGGCCGAATGTGACCGTCAAGGTCGCCACACCGACATCCGGCCCGATCACCGTCGGCGCCAGCCGACCGAATATCGCCGTCATCGGTCTGTCGCGCGGGTCGAACGGCGGCGGCGGCGGCGACAGCTTTGTCGCGGGCTCCGCCGGCGATGGCGGAACCGGCGCCGATGGCGGAACCGCATCTGTCGATTTCTCCGGGGTCGTGCCGAACGGAAACTTCGGCGGGATCCTCGCCGAGAGCCAGGCCGGCAACGGCGGCAATGGCGGCAGCTTCTTCGGCATCGGCGGCAGCGCGGGCAATGGCGGGTTGGGCGGCTTCGGCGGGGCGGCAGCCGCCGGCTTCGATGCCGGCTCCATAACAACTTCAGGAAATGGCAATGTCGGCGTCACGGCGATCAGCCAAGGGGGCAACGGCGGCAGTGCTGGCAATGGCGGCGGGCTGGTTTTTGTCGGCGGCAGCGGAAGCGGCGCCGGCCAGGCCGGGAAAGCCGAGGTCGATACAGTGGCGGGCACTTCCATCGTTACTTTCGGCGACTTCGCCAACGGCATCGCGGCCTACAGTTTCGGCGGCGGCGGCGGCAGCGGCTCGGGCGGGTTCGGTCTGTTCTTTTCCGGCGGCGGCAATGGCAGCACGGGCGGCGCG
>DATKHX010000495.1:0-8071 GCA_035510075.1 Allostellaceae bacterium | reverse complement strand
AGAAACGCGACCGAATAGAGCAGTGTATCGTTGCGGATGTCGGTGATCGGCTGCTCGATCTCGTCGACCGGCACCGCGATCGCGAGCAGCTGGTCGCGCCCATAGCGCGGCGGAATGTCGACGACCCGGGCGATGTAGCTGCGGCCGGCGACATCGTAGACGCGGGTGCCGCCCATTTGATGATCCTGGTAGGCGGCGACGAGCCCTTCGATGACCGGATCGTTCAGCTTGGCGATCTGGGGCAACACGGCCCTGTTTTCGCCGTCGGCGTGAAGTGCAAGTGCCTTGACGATCCGGTCCTGATCGGGCAACGCCACGACTTCACCCGCCTTGGTGAAGATAAAAGCCGTGCTGCCCGGCGTGATTCGCTGTTGCTTTAGGAAATTCGCCAAATCGACTGCCGCCAGATCGGCGCCCATCACCCCAGGGGTCGGCCCTTTGAAGCTGCGGCTGAGAGTAAAGCCAGACTCGCCGTTGGAGGCGAAGACGTAAAGGTCACTGTGCTCGACCACCTCGGTCTGCTTCGCCGCGGCGTACCACGGGCGCTGACGCGGATCGAATGGCGGAGCCGGATCGCGCCGGCCGACTTCGGCGCCGTCCTCGGCCAGGAAAACCCAGCGTGCGATATTCCGGCCGCCGGCCTCAGGGGTGATGATCTCCTCGGCAAAAACCGCATCCGCGGGTGCCAGCAGCGCCTTGCGCAAGTCGGCCGCCTTGCCGCCGGCGAGATGAGTGACCATGAAAAAGGCGCCGTTGTCGAACCCGACATAAAGCGACAGGATTTGCGGATAGATCCGCAGAGCCCGCAACAGCAGGGCCTTGGCGCTGGCATTCTCGGCGGATGCCGGCGTCGTCAGGTCCGGCACCAAGGACGCGATGCCGACGATCGCGTACATCGGATCATAAAGCAGCCTGATCCGATCGATGATCTTGTCGTCCGCCTCCTTCATTAGGCGTTCCGCGTCCGCGATCGCCAACTCGCTGGATTTTCTTGAATTGTACCAGATGATACCGCCGGCCAGCGCCACGATGATGAACAGCAGAAGGCTAGTGATCCCGACGTAAGTCGGCCAGCGTCTGGCGTCGCTCGGCGTTTCCAGGGGGCGCCGCCGATAGGGTTGCGGGTCGCTCACGGGTGATCACCTTCCTTCGCGCGAGGTGCTCGGACGCCATCCGCAGCGATGATGATAAGGGCGTCGTCCTTAGAATGTCCAGACACGGCCGAGCAGGGTTTGCGAGGGGGCATTGCTGGCCGTCGCTCGCTGCCGGCAGCGATGGTGGGCCTCAAGCAGAAGCTCGCGAGAGAGGTTCCGGCGCCGGTTGGTCAGGCGAGCCGGCGGTTTCGGGCTCGGTGGTCACCTCGACCTCGACGGTCATCCCGAGATGGTCCGACGGAAAGCCGGTCCAGGTGCCGGAGATCGGGATTGCCTGGCGCGGGTCGCGAACGACGGCGACGCGTATCAGATCGTGGTTGCCGACGATGCCGTTGGTGGGGTCGAACTCGATCCAGCCGGCACCCGGCAGATAGACTTCGAGCCAGGCATGGGTGGCGCCACCGCCGACCCGGCTGCCGCGGCGGCTTTCCGGCACGTAAAGATAGCCGCTGACAAACCGCGCGGCGAGGCCGAGCGAACGGATCGCCTCGATCATTAACACCGCGAAGTCGCGGCAGCTGCCGCTGCCCAGCCTCAATGTCTGGAGCGGGTCCTGGATGCCGCTTTCCTCGCGCGCGACATAGCTGAGGTCTCGCCGAATCGCGTGGGTCATCGCGGCCAAGAGCTCGGTCGTATCGCCGCGCCCATCATGCCGCAGGAACTGGCGCGCCCAGCGGTCGACCTCGTGCTCGGGATCGAGGTATTGCCGTTCGATCAGCCGCAATAAATCGGGCATGTCCTCGGCGCCGTAGCTGAACGGGTAGCGTGTGGCGTATTCCTCGATCTGAAAATCGAGGACGTCGGCCGCCGAATGCTCGAGACGGATCACGCTCTCGAAGCGCAGCTCCGCGGCACGCCCAGCAAAGCGCGCAATCGCGACGCAATTGCCGAACACGTCGTGGACCCAGCGCAGCCCGACCGGCTGCGGCGTAATATTTAGGCTGCTCTCGATCAGCTTTTGATCGTAGCTGTCGTGCGGGCGCAGCATCATGCGGTGCTCGCCAAGAGCGACGGGCTGCTTGTAGCGGTACATCGTGACGTGGCGCACTCTGATGACGGGCATGGCACCTGCTTATCGCGCTGCCGCCGTCTGCGCCTGCACCGCCTCGGGCCGATAGCCGAAAAAGGCGATCGAGAGGTCGCGGCTGACGGCGATCAGCTGCTGTTGAATTACGTCGAGAAATTCGTGCAGCCCCTCACTCAAGATCTCGGATATCGTCAGCGTGCCGAGGACGGCCCGCAAACGATCGAGCTCCTCGGCCGCGTTGTTGCCGCCGCGCAGCGAATAACGCGATTTGACCTCGCCCAAGAGCCGGCCGGTCTCGCGCACGCAATGATGGACCGAGCGCGGGAATGCCTGGTTAAACAACAGGAACCCGGCGACCCGCGCCGGCGTCGTGCTGGCCGTGTGCAGCCGGCGATAGGCGTGATATCCGGCGGCCGAGCGCAGCAACGCGTTCCACTGGCTGACATCGGTCGGCGAGCCGACATCGGCAATGTCAGGCAGCAGCAGGTGATACTTGATGTCGAGCAGACGCGTCGTCTGGTCGGCGCGCTCGATGTAGCGCCCGAGCTGGTAGAAATACCAGCCCTGGTCGCGAAAAAACGTGCCCTCGGTGATGCCGGTGTGGGTTTGGCACGCCTCCTTGATCATCGCGAACACGGCCGACAAGCGGCCCGGCGCAAGATCCGGCGCCCCGAGCGCCGCGAGACGGTTGTAGAAGACGTTGAGCTGGACCCACATCTCGGTCGAGATCAGCGGCCGCAGGGTGCGCGCGTTCTCCCGCGCGAAGCCGATCGTGCTGACGATCGAGGTCGGATTGTCGCCATCGACGACGTAAAATCTCAGCACGCTCTGCGTCGAGACCTCGCGGCCCGTCTTCGAGAATCGCTTCTCGTCGGAATTGAGCTCGATAATCGACCGCCAGTTCTGGGCACCGCGGCTGTCGCGCGAGAAGGTCTCGTTGACGTCGAGGATGCGCGCCAGGTTTTCGGCGCGCTCGACGTAGCGCGCGAGCCAGAAAATGCAATCCGCGTAGCGGGCGAGCAGAACGTCAACCAAGGACCCAGGTATCCTTCGACCCTCCACCCTGCGACGAATTGACGACCAACGAGCCGCGCCGCAATGCCACCCGCGTCAACCCGCCGGGCAATACCCAGGTGCTCGACCCGGTCACCGCGAACGGCCGAAAGTCGACATGGCGCGGCTCGATCCCGCCGTCGACCAGGGTCGGTGCCACGGAGAGGTTGATACAGGGCTGGCTGATATAATTGGCGGGGTCGGCGAGCAGCTTTTCCCGGCAGTCGTCCAGCTCGGCGCGGCTGGCCTTGGGGCCGACGGTGATGCCGTAGCCGCCGGCCTCGCCGACCGGCTTCACGACCAGCTCGGCCAGATGGTCGAGGGTGTAGCGCAAGGCCGCCGGCTCGCGGCAGATATGGGTCGGGACATTTTGCAGGATCGGTTCCTCACCGAGATAATAGCGGATGATCCTCGGCATATAAGCATAGACCGCCTTGTCGTCGGCGACACCGGTGCCAATCGCATTGGCGAGCGCGACATTGCCGGCGCGGTAGGCCCGCATCAGCCCGCGCACCCCCAATTTGCTGTCCGGGTTGAACGCGTCGGGGTCGAGAAAATCGTCGTTAATGCGGCGATAGATCACTTCGACGCGGGCGAGCCCGCCGGTCGTGCGCATCCACACCCGCTCGTCCTCGACCACCAGATCCGGCCCTTCGACCAGTGGGACGCCCATCTCGCGCGCCAGGAAGACATGCTCGAAATAGGCCGAATTGTAGGTGCCCGGCGACAGCAGCACGACTTGCGGGTCGGCGACACCGGGTGGGGCGATTTCCTGCAAGGCTGCGATCAGCCTGGCGCCGTAATTGTCGATCGGCCGCAGGCTGATGTCGTCGAGCAGGTCGGGGAAGGCGCGCAACATCATGTGGCGATTCTCGACGACGTAGCTGACCCCCGACGGGGTGCGGGCGTTATCTTCGAGGACGAGAAACGCGCCCTTTTCGTCGCGCACAATATCGGTGCCGCAGATGTTGACATAGGCTTTGTGCGGCAGGTCGATGCCGCGCATTTCCGGTCGGTAGCAGCGATGGCCGAGGATCAAATCGGCCGGGACGGTGCCGTCCGCCAGGCCATGCTGATCGTGGTAGATGTCGTCGAGCAGCAGATTGATCGCGGTGATGCGTTGGACGATGCCGCTTTCGAGATGGCGCCATTCTTCCGCCGAAAGCACGCGCGGCAACACGTCGAACGGCAGGATGCGGTCGATCGTCTTGGCGTCGGAATAGACCGTAAAGGTGATCCCGAGATTGTAGAGCTCGGCATTGGCCGCCGCGGCGCGCTCCTTCAGCGCGTCGATGGATAGGACGGCCAGACGATTCCTAACCACAGCGCTTGCCGGGCTGCCCAGCATCTCGCAATAAAAGCCGCGCGGATCGTAGCCGTCGAGGATCGAGCGCTCCATTTGTCCGCCCAATGGCTTCGGGTCGCGGTAGCCGCACGCATGTTTCATGCCAATCGTGAAACTCGCTTACCCGGCGGGTATCGGCAATCGAAAATTGATCAGATCCTAGGCAGACGCCGTCGCCGCATTCACTGCAACTGATCGCAGGCGCGACCCAGCCGGTTCGCCGCGATCTCGCCGTCCTTGATCACCAAAGCGATCTGCTCGGGGTTCTGCAATATCGCAACATCGGCGAGCGGGTCGCCGGCGACGACGACGAGATCGGCGAGCTTGCCCTTTTCGACCGTGCCGAGATCGTCGCCGCGGCCGATGCATTCGGCGGCCCAGCCGGTCGCCGCGCGCAACGCCAAGAGCGGCGTCATGCCGGCCCGGACGAGACAGGCGATCTCGATCGCATTGGCCGGGTGGCCGTGGCCGCCGGCGTCGGTCCCGGCGGCGATCTTGACCCCGGCGGCGAGCGCCTGCCGCAGGCTCGCGGTATGGTGCTCTTCGAGCTCGCGGGCGCGCTCGCGGACATGCGGCTGCGGCGATTTGCGGTGGAAGTCGTAGACCGCGAAAGTGGGCACGAAAAAGATGCCGCGCTCCACCATTCGGTCGAGCAGCTCCGGCTGCTGATCGAGATAGCAGCCATGGTCGATCGAATCGACGCCGGCCTCGACCGCGATCTTCAAGCCGCGCCCGCCGAGCGCATGACAGATCACACGCCGGTCGAGAGCGTGCGCCTCCTCGACCAGCGCCTGCATCTCGTCGCGGTTGAAGGCGCCGTCATGCGGCCCATGCCCCGGGCGCGAACTGGCGCCGCCGGTCGTGGCGCATTTGATCACGTCCGCTCCGGCGCGCACGACGCGGCGGACCACCGGGCGGACATCGGAGAGGCTGTTGACGACGCCGTCTGGCAATAGCGGGTCGTTCGGCACGCAGCACGAAAAGCCCGACGGGCTGACCCGGTCGCCGATGCCGCCGATCGGCGAGATGATGACGAGCGAGACGACGAGCCGCGGCCCGGTGACCAAGCCCTGGTCGATCGCCCGCTTGAACCCGGCATCGAGCCCGCCGGCGTCGCGGATCGTCGTGTAGCCGGCGGCGAGCGTCTCTTGCAGCACCTTGGCGGTGCGCAGGGTGCGCGTCGTCTGCGGCTCGTCGATGCCCCAGCGCCGCGCCAGATCGTAGCCGTGCATCGCCAGATGGTCGTGGCAATCGATCAGTCCCGGCAGCACGGTCATCCCGGAGATGTCGATGATTTCGGCGTCTGCCGGCCAGTCGGCGTAAGAGCGGGTTTCGACCGCCTCGATCCGTTGATCCTTGACGACAACGGCGGCCTCGACCGGCCCCGACCCGGTCCCGTCGATCAGCCTGCCGCCCCTCAGCACCCTTATCATCGCCGTGCTCCCTTACATCCGGACGTATTCAAGACCGAGAGCGCCCCCCTCGGCAATTCACGACCGGAGCAGGTCGGTGGCGGGGGCCCAATGTCAGGACGAGGCCGCGGCCTGCGGTACGGCTTCGAGGGCGTCGTGCTCCTGCGAGATGTCGCGGTTCGTGTAGTCGGGCAAAAACGCCGTGGCACTGATGCTGACCACCGCCGTGAAGAGGATGTAGAGCGCGACCACATACCCCGACCCAAAGGCCGCGAACAGCGCTGTCGCAATCAGCGGCGCCGGGCCTCCGGCGATCACCGACGAGAGGTGGTAACCAAGCGAGGAGCCGCTGTAGCGCAACCGCGGCGTAAAGCATTCGGCGATCAGCGCGGCTTGCGGGCCGTACATCATGTCGTGCGGAATGAAGGACAGCACGATCGCGAGAAAAATCAGCCCGGGAACCATGGTATTCATCATCGCGAAATAGATGAAGGCGAACACCCCGGTCGTGACCGCGCCGATCAGATACATCCGCTTGCGGCCGATGCGATCCGAAATATGCCCGGCGAGCGGGGTCGTCACACCGGACAGGGCGGTCGCGACCAAAACGGCGGCGAGCAGGAAGTCGCGCGAAGCGCCGGAGACCTTCGTTCCATAAACAAAGACAAAGGCGGCGTAGACATAGAACGGCCCTTGCTCGGCCATTCGCGCCAGTGCCGTCAGGACGATCTGCTTCGGCTGGCGCTTGATCACTTCGAGCACCGGCGTGCGCTCGATGCGGCGTTCCTCCAGAATGCGCGAGAAAATCGGGGTTTCGAGAATCCCGAGACGGATGTACATCCCGATCCCGACCATCACGATCGAGAGCCAGAACGGGACACGCCAGCCCCAGTTGAGGAACTGGTCCCCCGAAATCGCGCTGAACGCCAGCACCGCGAGGTTGGCGAGGAACAAGCCCGCCGGTCCGCCCCATTGCGGCCACGAGGTGATGAAACCGCGATGCTTGTTGGTGCGCGCCCACTCCATCGCCATCAGGGTGGCGCCGCCCCATTCGCCGCCGATGCCGAGGCCCTGGATAAATCGGACAACCGTCAGGATGACGGCACCCCAAATCCCGATCGACGCATAGCCCGGCACAAAGCCGACGGCAAAGGTCGACAATCCGGTCAACAGCAACGTCGAGATCAGCGTCACCTTGCGCCCGATGCGGTCGCCGTAATGGCCGAACAGTGCCGCACCCACCGGGCGGGCGACAAAGCCGACGGCGTAGATGCCAAAGGCCTGCAATATCCCGACCAGCGGGACGGAAGCCGGGAAATACAATTTTGCAAAGACCAGCGGGGCAACAAGGACGTAGAGCAGGAAATCATAAGCCTCGATGATCGTTCCGACGGTGCTCGCGACCATCGCGCGACGCAATTGCCGGCTATGCTCGGCCTCAGAGAGTTGGCCTGCGGCGACCCCGATTACCGGCATCTATGCTCCTCCCGCGTCTCACGGCAGCCTGACGGCTTGCCCGATTTTCTTTCGCCCCCGACGCCGAGCGCTTGGAAGCTCCGTTGTACAACGATGTTAGCGATGCCGGCCGGAGAAGAGAAGCGGCTTGATTACGCTCCCGCCGGTTCGATCGCGGCGGGGTCGTGGCCGAAGAGCCAGCGCAGCGCTTCGGGCGCGCGGTCGGCGGCCCTCGCCCATTCGGCGTCGCGCGCCTCTTGTTCGGGGCCGTCGCGCATGTGGTAGCGGTATTTGTTGGCGCGCGACATTTGCTGCAAGCGGGTGACCCGCGGCAGCCGAAGCCGCTCGTAACGTTGGAGCGCCGCGGCCGGGTCGTCGGTGCCCGCCGCAAGGCAGGCCGCGAGTGCGGCACCGTCCTCGATCGCCATTGCCGCCCCCTGGCCCATGAACGGGTACATCGGGTGGCAGGCGTCGCCGAGCAGGCTCGTGTGCCCAACCGACCAGCGCTGAAGCGGGTCGCGGTCGAACAAAGCCCAGATAAAGCAGGTTTCGGCCGCGGCGATGATCCGGCGGACTTGGCCGTGCCAACCCTCGAAAGCGGCGAGCGCGCGCTCGCCCGTGGCCC
>DATKHX010000494.1:0-4435 GCA_035510075.1 Allostellaceae bacterium | reverse complement strand
CGGAACACCTCCTCGCGGCTCATCACGATCTTGACCGGCCGCCCGGATTTTTTCGACAGCATGTAGGCGACCGGCTCGAGGTAGACGATCGTCTTGCCGCCAAACCCGCCGCCAATCTCGGCCGGGATCGCGCGGATGTCGGCGATGTCGGCGCCGACGATGCGGGCGGTGTAGCCGCGGACCATGAACTGGCCCTGGCTCGAGCTCCAGATCGTGCACTGGCCGTCGGGCTGCACCGACACGACACAGGCATGCGGCTCGATATAGCCCTGGTGCACGGGCTTTGTCGTATAGCGGCGCTCGATGACGATTTCGGCCTCGCGGAACCCGGCCTCGACATCGCCCTTCGCGAAGCGCACGACCTTGGAGACATTCGAGGGCCTGGTCGGCTTCGGCTCGACCCCCGTGGTAAAGATGTTGTCGTGCAGAACCGGCGCGTCGGAGGCCATCGCCGCCTCGACATCCATGACGTGCGGCAATACTTCGTATTCGACCTCGATCAGGTCGAGCGCCTGCTCGGCGATTGCCGGCGACACCGCCGCAACCGCGGCCACCGCGTGGCCCTCGTAGAGGGCTTTGCCGATGGCCATGCAATTACGCGACAGGTCCCACAGGTTGGCTGGTGCGGCGCCGAGGACGCGCTTATCCGGCGGGATATCCGGGAAGTCGGTGCGGGTCGTCACCGCCTTGACCCCGGGCAACGCCATCGCCTTGTCGGTGTTGATCGAGACAATCCGCGCATGCGCATGAGGGCTGCGCTTGATCTTGCCCCACAGCATGCCGGGCATCACCATGTCCGCGCCGAAATTGGCACGGCCGGTGACCTTGTCGACGCCGTCGGGGCGGATCGGCCGGGTGCCGACGACTTTTAGCGTGTCCTTGTCGAGAAAACTCATCGTCCAGCCTCCGCGCGCATGACCGCGGCGGCGTCGAGCACGGCGCGGATGATCTTGTCGTAGCCGGTGCACCGGCACAGATTGCCGGCGAGCCAGTAGCGGGTTTCTTCCTCGGTTGGGTTCTGGTTCTCGTCGAGCAACGCCTTGGCGGCGACGATGAACCCCGGCGTGCAGAAGCCGCATTGCAATGCCGCATGTTCGAGGAATTTCTGCTGCACCGGGTGCAGCTTGTCGCCTTCGGCGATGCCCTCGACGGTGGTTATCTTGCGGCCCTCGGCTTCCGCGCCGAGCATCAGGCACGAGCAGACGATGTTGCCGTCGCAGATGACCGTGCAGGCGCCGCAATCGCCTGAGCTGCAGCCTTCCTTGCTGCCGGTTAGGTTCAACTCGTCGCGCAACACGTCAAGCAGGGTCTGTTGCGGCTCGCACAAATATTCGACCGGCTCGCCGTTGATGATTGTCGATACGTGAGTTTTGGCCATTAGCGTGCTCCAGCGCGTTCAAAGGCGATTTTGGCGGCGCGGCGTGCCAGGACGCCGGCGACTTTGATGCGGTATTCGATTGTTCCGCGTTTGTCGGTGATCGGGTTGCAGGCGCGCCCCGCCGCCGCGTCGAGGGCGGCGTTGGTCGCCTCGTCGAGCTTATGCCCGATCAGCGCCTTGGCGGCCTCCTCGCAGATGATCTGGGTCGGCGCCACAGCACCCAGCACGACGCGCGCATCGGTGCACACGCCGTTGCCGTCGAGGGTGACGTTGACGCCGCAGCCGACGACCGCGATGTCCATCTCCGTGCGCGGGATAAAGCGCAGATAGGCGTCGGACTGGTGGGGCTTGGGTTTCGGGATGCGGAATTCGACGACGAACTCGCCCTTTTCGAGCGAAGTGCGGCCGGGGCCGGTGACGATCGCCTCGACCGGGGAGGTGCGGCGGCCGTTGGGCCCGGCGATGACGCAGGTCGCGCGCGCGGCGATCAGCGCCGGGACGCTGTCGGCCGCCGGCGAGGCGTTGCACAGATTGCCGGCGAGCGAGGCGCGGCCCTGGATCTGCTGCGAGCCGATCAGGTCGAGGCCCTCGACGATGCCGGGCCACGCCTTTTGCATCGCCTCGTTTTCGAAGACCATGTTTCCGGGAGTGGCGCCGCCGATGACAAACTCGCCGGCCTCCTCGCGGATGCCGATCAGGCCGGGGATCCGCTTGAGGTCGACGATCGTTTCGGGCCGCATCCGGCCCGAGCGCAGCTGCACTAGAAGATCGGTTCCGCCGGACAGCGGCTTGGCCAAGCCCGCGCTGCCGGCCAGCATCCGCACGGCCTCGTCCACGGTCGTCGGTGCGGTGAAGCTCAAATTGGGCATGTTCGCTCCTGATTGCCGCGGGCATCGAGACATGGGGTCCCGCCCGCCGAGATCTCTATGGCGCGGTGCGGCCGGATCGGGGGGCAAACCGCAAGCACCGTGCTTTCTCGATTACACTATCATCCGATGCGGCGTGAAGCGCTATGTTCCGATAATCCCCCGGGTATGCAGCGCTGCACCGCACCATGATGCCGATAATAGGGCAAATCGCCATCGATGACAGCCGGATCGAGGAAAGTTTTATCCGTGCCTCCGGCCCCGGCGGGCAGAACGTCAACAAAGTCGCGACCGCGGTGCAATTGCGCCTTGCGCTTGCCGACGTGGCCGGGCTGACGCCCGAGATCGGCCACCGCGTCGCGCGTTTCGCCGGCCGCCGCCTGACCCAGGACGGCGTTCTCGTCATCACCGCCCGCCGCTTCCGCACCCAGGAGCGCAACCGCCAGGACGCCCTCGACCGCCTCGTCGCGCTGATCAGCCGCGCCGCCCAGCCGCCTGCGCCGCGCCGCCCGACCAAGCCTACCGCCGCCGCCAAGCGCCGCCGCCTCGCCGCCAAATCCCACCGCGCCGCCCTCAAGCAACAGCGCCGACCCGGCCGCGACGACGACGATCCGTCGGCGTAATCACTGGCGTTCTGGGATCGGCCCTTCCAGGGACGCCTTCTGGACGCTCCCCTAGCAAGACTGCAGGGTACCGGTGGTCGTGGGCTTGTCTGCTTTTCGCTCCGCAATCGGTACCGTCTTAGGTCAGAGACCGATATGGAGCGCCCTATGCATTCCGTCAAACACAGAGGTGGCAGTGTCGTTATTGGTTTCCATTTCGTGTGTGGTAATGAGAAGGGCGTGACCAGAAACTCTGATGGAACAGCGTGGATGGGGACTTGGGCTGTTGCCGAGAGACACGCCGAGTGGGCCTTGAAGATAAGCTCCTATGTTGCGCTTCATTCATCGAGGTCCCAGCTCAGCTATCTCCAAGGCGTTATAACGGGCTTTCGGCTCGCCAAGCGTGTGGGTGCCAAAACGGAAAATGGGATCGATTTTCTAGTTAAGCTGACCGATGAGCGTCTTACATGGGTCGGGGACGGCTCCGGTGAAAAAGGGTACGCGTGGGGACGGGCGCCCAGTGATTAATGAATATCCATCATCGATTGGTCTCTGCATGGATAAGGATGTTGCGCTAGCATATGGGTAACTGATCAGGCAAAGCCTGGCCCCGCACACAGAGAAGAGATAACGTTTCGGCAGAGGTCGGCACCACTGTAGAATTTTCCGGGTCCGAATTAATCCGGACAGACAACACTTTGGGAGGAAGCCATGCATCTGACGCGGCGTAATTTGGCGATGGCGGGGGCGTTGGTGCTCGGCTCGGCGAGCTGGTTGCGCAGCTCGGCGGTGCTGGCCGACGCTTCGGACGAGGCGGCGGTCAAAGAGAATGTCGAGGCGCTGCGCAAGGCGTTACTGTCGGCGGATAAGGGCCAGCTGCAGCAGCTGACAGCCGCTCAGCTAAGCTACGGCCACTCGAGCGGCAAGGTCCAAAACAAGGCCGAGTTCATCGACGGCGTCGTCACCCGAAAGGCGCTCGTCAAGTCGCTGACCTTTCCTGACCTCACCGTCGCGGTGGCCGGCGACGCCGCGATCGCGCGGCATCTCTACGTCTCCCAATCCGAAACCGACGGCAAGCCCAATAACGTCAGGATCGGGGTGCTCGCCGTCTGGCAAAAGCAGGACGGCAGCTGGAAGCTGCTGGCGCGCCAGGCCTACAAACTGTCCTGACCCGTCGGCGCGGCCTGCCGCGCTCGCTTGACAGCCGATCGAGAAGGCACTGCCGGGCGTCCTCGTGGCCACGCTCGCCGATGCCGCGGTGCGGTATTGCTCGATGTGCGCGGCGCCCCGATTTCACACCGGCCGGGGTTTCAAAGCGCCAGCTCGCGGCGGCCTTCGAGGAGGCCGGCCTGCACTATGTCGATTTTGACTACGGCACAGGGGCGAGCGGTGTCGAGCCCCTTACTTCGGTTCCACGGCATCCGATACCCGGCGTCCTGAAACGCGCCGGCGCGGCTCGGCTTTACGGGCCAGCGCCGCCGCCGCCTCGCGGGCCGCAGCTTCCCTGTCGACCACTTCCTTGGCCAGGCGAAGTGCGCGCAAGCGCACCGTCTTCTCGGCTTCGGCTTGTCGCAAAGAATCGCCGGCAT
>DATKHX010000493.1:0-7330 GCA_035510075.1 Allostellaceae bacterium | reverse complement strand
TTAGGGGCGAATAAATTCCCGTTTGGCGGGCCACGGGATTGATCGGCAAGCGCTTGATTTGGCTTATTGTTTTTAGCGCCTTGACAGCACCTTTCGGGCACAATCGAAAAAATTCCCGGTTCCGCGGGAATAACCGCGAATTTCGCGGTGCCGCGTCAGCGCCTCGGGCGCTTGCGGATCGCGCGCCAGATGCGCTCGGGGGTGGCGGGCATCGGAATGTCGGCGACGCCGAAGGGGGCGAGGGCGTCGAGGATCGCGTTCATGACCGTGGGCGTCGAGGCGACGGTGCCGCCTTCGCCGACACCCTTGGCGCCCAAGGGGTTGGTTGCGCTGGGAACCGGGCTGAAATCGATGTTGATCGCCGGCAATGTGTCGGCGCGCGGGATGCCGTAATCCATCAATGTGCCTGTCAAGAGCTGGCCGCTGTCGGGGTCGTAGATCATGTCTTCGAGCAATGCCTGGCCCGCACCCTGGGCGATGCCTCCCATGATCTGGCCCTTTGCCAACAGCGGGTTGATGACGGTGCCGCAATCGTCGACGACGGTGTAGCGGTCGATCGCAGCGGCACCGGTCTCGGGGTCGATCTCGACCTCACAGACATGGCAGCCGTTGGGAAAGCTCGGCAGATCCGAGTTGAAGGCGCCCGCGCCCTGCAAGCCCATGCCGAGCTCCGAGGGCAGGCCGACCGGGATGAACGACATCTGCGCAACCTGTGCGATGGGCATCGACCGGTCGGTGCCGGCGATCGTAAAGGCGCCGTCGGCAAAGGCGATGTCGGCGGCGTCGGCCTCCATGAAATGGGCGGCAAAGCGCTTGCCGCGCTCGATCACCTCGTCGGCGGCACCCCGCAACGCGCTGCCGCCGACCATCATGCTGCGCGAGGCATAGGTGCCGCGGCCGATTGCGATCTCGTCGGTGTCGGCCTGTTTGAGGTGGATCTTGTCCTCCGGCACGCCGAGCCAGTCGGCAACCATCTGCGCATAGGTGGTCTCGTGGCCCTGGCCGTGCGACAGGGTGCCGGCGAGGATCGTCAATTCGCCCGACGGGTCGAAACGCATCTCCATGCGCTCGTTAAAGACGCCGGTATTGTCGATGTAGTAGGTAAGCGCACGGCCGCGGCATTTGCCGGCGGCTTTGCTCTCGGCGAGGCGCGCGGCATAGCCGTCCCAGTCGGCGAGAGCCTGGCATTTCGCCAGTGCCGCCGCGTAATTCCCGGTGTCGTAAATCCAGCCGGTGCGGGTCTCGAACGGAAAGGCGTCGGCGCGGATCAGGTTCTTCTTGCGCAACTCCGCCGGGTCGAAGTGCATCTCGCGCGCCGCCTGGTCGACGAGCCGCTCCAAGATATAGACGGCCTCGGGGCGGCCGGCGCCGCGATAGGGTACCGTCGGCGCGGTGTTGGTGAAAACGAGGCTGCTCGTCACCGACACCGCCGGGATGTCGTAGACGGTCGGGGCGAGCTTTAGCGAAAAGATGATCGGGATCGCGCCCGCGCCCTCGATATAGGCGCCGACATTGTGCGAGCCGGTCCAGCGCAGGGCGAGAAACCTGCCGTCGGCGTCGAGCGCCAATTCGGCGGCGACGCGCTGGTCGCGCCCGGCATAATCGCCGAGCAACGCCTCCGAACGCGTCGGGATCCATTTGACCGGCCTCCCGACGCGGCGCGCGGCCCAGGTGACGATCGCCTCTTCGGGGTAGACGTTGCCCTTCATGCCAAAGCCGCCGCCGACATCGCGGGCAACGACGCGGATCCGGCTCTCCGGGACATGCAGGATGTGGTGCGCCAGGGTCTGGCGCACACCGTGCACGTTCTGCGTGCTGGTGTAGAGCGTCCAGCGGCGGGTGCCCGGGTCGTAGTCGGCAAGGCAGCCGCGCGGCTCCATCGTAACCGCGGTGAGCCGGTTGTTGTAGAGCCTCAGCCGGGTGACGTGGTGCGCCCTGGCAAAGGCCGCGTCGGCCGCGTCGGCGTTGCCAAGGCGCATCGTGAAGGAGGTGTTGTCGGCAGCGGCGTCATGGACCAGCGGCGCGCCGGGGCGGAGCGCCTCCTCGACATTGACGACGGCCGGCAGTTCCTCGTAGTCGACCGCGACCAGCTCCGCCGCGTCGCGCGCCAGCGCCTCGGTCGCGGCGACGACGATCGCGACGCGCTCGCCGACGTACCGCACCCGGCCCTGCGCCAAGGGCGGGCGACTGGTGCGCACACCCTTTGGTCCACCCATGTCCTCGGGCATCGCCTCGGGATCGAGCATGCCGAGCCCGTCCGCCGCCCAGTCCTCGCCGGTCAGCACGGCGTGGACGCCGGGTATCTGTTCCGCAGCGGATTTGTCGATCGAGCGGATGCGGGCGTGGGCGTGCGGCGAGAAGACAAAGACCGCGTGCGCCTGGCGGACGAGGTCGATGTCGGCGACATAGCGCCCCTGCCCCATCAGGAATCGGCGGTCCTCCTTGCGGGTCGCCGGCTGTCCGATGCCAAAGCGCATGTTGTCCTCTCGTCCAGTCGCGTGCGCCGGAACCTACGCCAGGGGCGCTCGGATTTCGAGCGGCGGGAGCGAGGCTGTGGTCAGCCGGGGCGTCCTGCCTGTAAACTGGCGACCGCAACGCAAAGCCGGTCGAACGGAGGGGTGCATGGCGCTGGAAGTACGGCGGATCGTCACCGGGCATGACGCAAACGGCAAGGCCGTCGTCGCCACCGACGAGCGGCTCGCCGCGGTGCCGCGGCTCAACCGCCCGCACATCGCGGGCGTCGAGATCTGGTCCACCGACACGATGCCGGCCGACAATTCGGCCGCGGCCGACGCGCCGCAGCGGGCCGGTTTCGTCAAACGCCACAATTATGTCGGCACCGGCCAGGGCACCGTGATCCGGGTCACCGAATTCGCCCCGGGCGCGCCCAAATTCATGCACCGCACCGAGACCGTCGACTACGCGATCCTGTTGTCGGGCGAATGCGACCTCGAATTCGACAGCGGAGAGATCGTGCGTATGAAACCGGGCGACATCTGCGTGCAGCGCGGCACGATGCACGCCTGGGTCAACAACGGCGCCGCACCCGCGGTCTTCGCCTTTGTCCTGATCGACGCCGAGCCCGCCGAGGTCGATGGCGAGGCGCTGCGCACGCATTATCCGGCGCCGTGATGCCGCGCACGATCGCGATCGCCGGCACCAGCCTCGAACTCGAAGAGCGCGGCGCCGGCCGGCCGTTGTTGTTTCTGCATGCGGGCGAGGGCTTGGCACCGGCGCGGCCGTGGCTCGACCTGCTCGCCCGCCGCTACCGCGTGGTCGCCCCGAGCCATCCGGGCTGGGGCAATTCCCCGTTGATCGACGGCATGGGTTCGGTGGACGATCTCGCCTACCTCTATCTCGATCTCGCCGCCGAACTCGGCCTTCGGGATGCGGTGCTGGTCGGCGCTTGCTTTGGCGGCTGGGTCGCGGCCGAAATGATGGTGCGTTCGACCGCGCGGTTTCGGCATCTAGTCCTCGTCGATCCGCTCGGCGTCAAATTCGCCGGCCGCGAGGAGCGCGACATCGCCGACATGCATGCCTTGCCACATGCCGAATACCTGCGGCATGCCTGGGCCGACCCGGCCAAGGGCGAAGTCGACTTCACCCAATTGCCGGAAAGCGAGCTTGCCATGATCGCGCGCGGCCGCGAGGCCTTCGCGCTCTATGGCTGGAAGCCTTACATGCACAACCCGCGCCTCAAGCGCTGGCTGCACCGCATCGACCGGCCGACCCTGCTGCTGTGGGGTGCGGAGGACCGGATCGTCACGCCTGCTTATGGCGAGAACTGGCGGCAGGCGATCCCCGGCGCGCGGCTCGAGCTGATCGCGGACGCCGGCCACTTCCCGCATTGGGAGCAGTCGCAAGCGTTCGTCGACAAGCTCGCCGCTTTCGTCGACGGCAATGCGTGAACCGAGACCCGCCGCACCGATGGTCATCCCGGCGCAGGCCGGGACCCACTTGTCCGCCTGCGAGACGTGGCGGGATGGGTCCCGGCCTCCGCCGGGATGACGTCACGTAGTGATGTTACATGGGCGCCGACTATTCGCGTACTCTAGCGAAGCCGAAACGGAGAGCACGTCATGCGCGTCTGGTATTTCTCGGAAATGGCCTACCACCCGGCCTGGGAGGAAGGGCTGAAGCGCGGCTCGTTGCGGGTCGTGTTGCCCAACAGCAATTACGATCCGCAGATCGGCCACCGATTGCTGAACCGCTATCTCGACGAGTTCGCGCTGTGCGACGAGGTCGGGCTCGACATCATGGTCAACGAGCATCACAGCACCGCCACCTGCTCGACCATATCGGTGCCGATGGCATTGGCGATCATCGCCCGCGAGACCAAGCGTTCGCGCCTCTTGTCGCTCGGCACGCCGATCGCCAACCGCCCCGACCCGGTGCGCGTCGCCGAGGAGATGGCGTGGCTCGACGTGTTGTCGGGCGGGCGGTTGGAGATGGGGCTCGTCAAAGGGGCGGCTTACGAAATCGCACCCGCCAACAGCAACCCGGCCAATCTGATGCGCCGCTATTGGGAGGCGCACGATTTGATCTTGAAGGCGCTGTCGACGACCGATGGCCCGTTCAACTGGGAAGGCGAGTTCTTTCACTACCGCAACGTCAACATCTGGCCGCGCCCGCTGCAGCAGCCGACTCCGCCGGTGTGGATGACCGGGGTCAGCGTCGAGACCGGGCGCATGGCGGCCGAGCGCGGGCATGTCGTCGGCACCTTGCTGTCGGGTGCCGTTGCGGGGCCGTTGTTCGCAGCCTATCGCGAGCGCGCCGAGGAGCTCGGCTGGGCCGCCGGTCCCGACCGCTTTGCTTATGCCGCGGTGGTCGGCGTCGGCGAGACGCGCGAAGAGGGGCGGCGCCGCGCCAACCTCGCCGCCGATTACGTGCGCACCTCGCCGGTGGTGCTCGAGCCCTTTACCAATCCGCCCGGCTACAATTCGCTCGGCGCCAATGTGGCGATGCTCAAGGCCGGCGGCAAACGCAGCGGCTTTGTCCGCGACCGCCACGGCAACCCGGTCGACCACACGACCGCGACGCTCGACCAGTTCATGGAAAGCGCCACCTGCTTTGCCGGCACGCCCGACGACGTCTACAACCAGATCAAGGAAATGAACGACCGGGTCGGCGGGTTTGGCCACCTCCTGTTCTTTGGCCAGGGCGGGTTTCTCGACCATGCCGACACCGTCGCCAACATCACCTTGATGGGCAAGGAGGTGCTGCCGCGGCTGCGCGAGCTGAACCCGGAGCCGGCAAAACCCGCCGTGGCCACTGCCGCGCAAACCGTCGCCGCCGCTCAATAGGGGCCGACAATGCCCGCTCTGCATCCGCAGATTGTCCAAGTCCTCGACGCAATGGCCAAGGCCGAATTGCGGCCGATCGAGGAAATGAGCCCGACGGAAGCGCGCGCCCAGATGGAGGCGACGGCGCGGGCGCGCAAAGCCGAGCCGTTGCCGGTCGCCAAGGTTGAGGAGCGCATGATCCCCGGGCCCGCCGGCGATATCCCGGTGCGTCTCTACTATCCCAATGCGGCCGCGCCAGTACCGGCGATCGTCTATTACCATGGCGGCGGTCATGTGATCGGCAGCCTCGACACCCACGATGTGATCGCACGCAATTTGTGCTCGGGTGCTGGGGCATTGGTCGCCTCGGTCGATTACCGGATGGGGCCGGAGCATAAATTCCCGGCGGCGGTCGACGACTCCTTTGCTGCATTGCAATGGGTGCACGCCAATGCCGTGAGCCTCGGCGCCGATCCGAGCCGCATCGGCGTGCACGGCGACAGCGCCGGCGCCAATCTCGCCGCGGTCGCGGCGTTGATGGCGCGCGACAAGGGCGGCCCGCAATTGCGGCTGCAGTCGCTGGTCTATCCGGTCGGCGACTACACATTGTCGGGCGCCAGCTATGCGAAATTTGCGCAAGGCTACGGCGCGCTGACGCGCGACGCGATGGCCTGGTTCGGCCGGCATTATCTGCGCTCGGCAGCCGATGCAGAGGACTGGCGCGCCTCGCCGATCAAGGCCACGAGCCATAAGGGCGTCGCCCCGGCGATCGTCATCGTCGCCGAATGCGACGTGTTGCACGACGACGGCAAGAGCTATGCCGAGGGATTGCGCCGCGCCGGTGTGCCGGTCGAATACCGCGAATACCCCGGCATGATCCACGGCTTTTTGGGCATGGTCCCGGTCGTCGACGACGCGATGGTTGCCCAGCGCCAGGTCTGGGCCGCCTTCAAGCGCGCCTTCGCATAGGGGAACCCCTAAGCGGGCCCTCTCTCTCCTGCCTGCCCCCTCCCATTCCCTCTCCCGCACGCGGGGGAGGGTTAGGGGTGGGGGTGCCACGCATCAATCAGGGCGAGGCGTGGCCCATGAAGATCGCCGGGATCGGCTGGCCCCACGGCCCGCCGGAGCCGGCGCCGCGCTCCAGGACATTGGGCGCGGTCTGGGCGTTGAGCACGTCGGTGTCGGCCCAATGCTCGTGCACCCGGCCCCACGGATCGGCCCAGTAGTCGAACAGCTGGCTGCCGATCAGGTGGCGGCCGATGCCCCACATATGCTGGTAGCCTTTCTTTTCGAGGTGCTCGTGGCCGGTCATCACGTCGTCGATGTCGGCCGCCTCGTAGGACAGGTGGTTCAGCCCTTTCTTGTCGCCGCGGATGCAGAAAAAGGCGTGGTGGTCGACATAGTCGTCGCCGCGGTCGAGCCGGTTGAACGAGCCGACGACGTTCGACTTGTCGCCGGCGTAGAATTCGTCGGAGCAGCGAAAACCGAGCGTGTCGCGATACCAGCCGAGCGTCTTTTCGAAATTCGTGCTCATCACGACGAAATGGCCGAGCCGCTTGATATGCGACGGGCCGGGCTCGACCCGGAACAACTCGCCCTTACGGCGGTATTTGTCGTTGCCGGAATTGACCGCCGGCCGCTTGACCGGGATCGACGCGAGCATTTCCATGCCATGGACGACCTCGACCTGATAGCCGTCGGGGTCGACGAGGCGCACCCGCTTGCCGCCGCCCGGCTCGTCGATGTCCTCGATTTTCGAGGCACCCTCGACACGGCTGACGCGGTCGAGGTCTTCCATGTCGGCGGCGTGGACCGCGATCCCGACATAGCGCGGCTCGCCGAGTTCGGTGACGTGGAGGTGATGCGGCGCGTCGGTGCCGCGCATGTAGAGCGCGTTCTTGGTGCGGTCGGCGCGGACCATCCCGAAATCGACGAGGAACTCTTCTTGGCGGTCGAGATCGGGCGAGCGCAGCCGCCCGTAGGCGAGATCGTAGGCTTTGATGACCGGCATGACATCCTCCCAAGACGCAGTGTCGCCGATTCTAGTG